>CAOKMR010000062.1 GCA_948469815.1 uncultured Clostridiaceae bacterium
AAAAAATATGTAGACAAATATTTTATTTTTTGCCTACATTAATTTTACACTTACTTTACTTTGTTACATTTAACCTAAATTTCTGACTATAAATGAAAAATATATACACATTACGTATATATAAAAAAGACTTACAGGAGTTTATGCGTCTCCTGCAAGAAAATAATATAAATGGGGGCTATGTAGAGGAAAGCTTTTCTGAAAATTTGGGAGCCAGAAAAAAAGATTAAAATTTTTCTTTCCCCTACAAGCTTAAAAACATAATAATTTTTTACAATAAATAAAATTTTAATTTATTTACTGCTTTTTTATACTTTTATCTAACAGGATTTTTTGGATTTTATTACTAGATTTTAAAAACTTTTGATACAAAAAATATTGATTTATTTGATAAAAATATATATAGAATGAATTTCATTCTTTCTATATATATAATAACATTTTTGCCATAATATGTCAACAACTTTTTATCGACAACATTCGACAAACCATTATTGCAGTAGTAATTCCAACTATGTCTGCGATTAGTGCTGCATATAATACAAATCTTATTTTCTTTATTTTTACTACACCTGTATATACTGCTATTGTATATAAGGTTGTTTCTGTTGCTCCCATTATTACAGATGCTATTATTCCTATTTGGCTATCTACTCCATATGTTTTCATTATATCTGTAGCTGTGGCTATTGAAGCGCTTCCAGATATTGGTCTTAATAATGCTAATGGTAATATTTCCATTGGAAATTTTATTATCGCTAATATTGGCGATAATATTATTCCTATACCTTCTATAATCCCTGAACTTCTTAACTCTCCTACTGCTAGAAATAATCCTATTAGTGTTGGTAAAATCTTTATTGTTGTCTCTAATCCTTCTTTTGTCCCTTCTATAAATATATCAAAAACATTTTTCCTTTCTATTACACCATATAATATTATTAAAAGTATTACTAATGGTACTGCTATTATTGATATGTAATTTATTACTTCCATTTACTCTTACCTCCTTTTTTTATTCTGTATTTTGTATTTTCTTTTGCTATAAATATTTTTACAGATATTATTCCTGCTATTGCTGCACATATTGTTGCTATCCATACAGGCACAATTATTGATGTGGGATTTTCTGATTCTAATGATACTCTTATTGCAATTATTGTTGTTGGAATTATTTGTAAGGAGGCTGTATTTAGTACAATTAACATTGCCATAGGGTCTGATAATCTTTCTTTATCTATATTATCTCTTTGTAATGTTTCCATTGCCTTTAATCCTAATGGTGTTGATGCATTGCCTATTCCTAATATATTGGCTGTCATATTCATGGCTATTTGTTCTTTTGCTTCTTTATTTTCTTTTAGTGATGGAAATAACCAATTCATTATTGGATTTAACATTTTTGTAAATCTAGTAATTAAACTTGTATTTTGTGCTATCTTCATAATTCCACACCACAAACACATTGCTCCTAATAAGCTTATACTTAATGAAACTGCTTCATTTACAGAATTAAAAATCTCCATATTAACTTTATCTATTTTTCCTATAAGTATTGCATAAACATATGAAATTATTATAAATATTGGCCAAATAATATTTAACATTTCTTCTCCTTCACTCTTGTTAAACTTTATTCTGAAAAATAAAAAAAATACATTATTTTTCATAAATTTTTCATTGACCTTATTATACAAAATATGCTATTATTATATTGTAGTTTTACTTTTTAACATTTAAGGAAAATTGGGCTTTTAAGGAGGAATTTCTATGATTAAATCTACAGGAATTGTTAGAAGAATGGATGAACTAGGTCGAGTAGTTATACCCATGGAACTTCGTAATCAATTCAAAATAGTCGAAAAAGATCCTATTGAGATTTTCGTTGATGGTTCTTCAATAATTTTAAGGAAATATGAACCTAATTGTATTTTTTGCGGAAACACAAAGAATTTATATGAATACAAGGATAAACTTGTTTGTAATAAATGTGTCGAAAAACTTACAGGGTTACAAATTGAAGAAACACAAAAATGATGGAACATTTCCATCATTTTTTTATAAATTGTTTATATATTTCATTTTTTTGTACATTTCTATCTTTTGCTATTTGTTTTATTATATCTTTATTTTCATATCCTAATTTTTCATAATATTTATAATGTTCCTCTACGCTAAGTTCATTTAATGCATCTTCGTTTATGGTCTGTTTATTTTTCTCTATTATAATAACATATTCCCCTTTTGGCTCTACTACCTTTTCAATTATTTCGTCTATATTTCCACTTTCAAAGCTTTCATGGATTTTAGTAATTTCATGTGCTAATACAATTCTTCTGTTTAGTGTTATTTCTTTTAAATCTTTTAATGTATCTTTTAATTTATGTGGTGCTTCGTATAAAATTATAGTATTTTTTGAAAATTTGATTTCTTTTAATTTTTCTTTTCTATTTTTATTATTCATTGGCAAAAATCCTATAAATGTAAATTCTTTTGTGTCTAGACCTGATGCAATTAATGCACAAATTAACGCACACGCACCAGGTATTGGTACTACTTTTATGTTATGTTTTATTGCTTCTTTTACAACTTCTTCTCCTGGATCTGATATTCCTGGAGTTCCTGCATCTGTTACAAGTGCTATATTATTACCATCTAATATTTTTTCAAGTATCTCTTTTATTTTTTTTTCATTACTATGTCTTTGGTAACTTATCAATGGCTTTGATATCTCTAAGTGGTTTAATAATTGTAATGTGTGCCTTGTATCCTCTGCTACTATAATATCCGCTTCTTTTAATGTTTTTATTGCTCTTAATGTAATATCCTCTAAATTACCTATTGGTGTTGCTACTAAATATAATTTTCCTATCATTATTTCTCTCCTCTAATTTATTTTAACTTTTTCAAATTCAAGTAGTGTTTTCTTTGTTTCTATACCACCAGCATATCCTGTTAAATCACCTTTAGACCCTATTACTCTATGACAAGGTATAATTATTGTACTACCAAAGTACTTTTGCCCTTCTATCCAAAGTCCAATAATATTATTTTCATCACTTGCAATTGTTAATTTCCCTATTGGAGAATTATATTTTGTACAGTAAAACATTCTATTACCTCATTTTATATTACTCTTTTTCATATATTTCTAAAATTTCATTTGTATATGTTCCATCATCATTATAGATAATTAATGGTGCATCAACTTTTAAAAATTCTCTTCCTAGCTTTACTGCCTTTACTAATAATCCATTTGGTGCTTTATTCTTTTGGGGATATAAAAATTGTATTTCTTTTGGCTCTAGTTTATATTTCCTTAAATTTTCAAATATATCTATTATTCTTTCTGGTCTATTTATCATATAGAAAACTCCATAATCTTTTAATTGCTCTCCTGCAACTTTTATAAAATCTTCTAAATTAGCAGTTATTTCATGTCTTGAAATCATTTTTACATTATTCTCACTTAAAATTCCTGTTTCTTTCTTTTTGTATGGTGGGTTTGTTATTACTACATCGAATTTGGCTTGTCCACTTTTTCTTAATATATTTTTTATGTCCTCATTAACTATTTTTACGCTCTCTTCTAAATCATTTAATTTTACACTTCTTTGTGCCATTTCCGCCACTTCTTTTTGTATTTCTATTGCTGTTATTTTTGAGTTCTCCACTTTTTTAGATAATAATATTGCTATTATACCAGTACCTGTTCCTAAATCTAATATTTTGCTTCCCTTTTTCTCTTTCTTTGCAAAATTTGCTAATATTACACTATCCATCCCAAAACAAAACCATTCTTTATTCTGAATTATTTTTAACCCTTTATATTCTAAATCATCTATTCTCTCATTTTCTTTTAATTCTATTTCCATCTTATCCTCACATATTAAATTTTATAGGAATATTATATATTAAAAATTTTAATTTTTCAATAAATTGCTACTTAATAGAAAGGACTGATTTTATGGATGAAAGATTATTTTATCGTTCTACTCCTGACAATTCAACTGCTCCCCCTCCACCACCTGAAAATAAACCTAAAAAAAATAAAATAGATTTTAAAGAAAAAAAGAATAACACTATAAAATCTTTAAATGAAGTCGAAGGATTCTTAAATGATTTTAAACATTTTAAGCGATACATTTATCTTTATAAATTTTTTAAATGATTAAAAGCAGCGCTTTTAATCATTTCTTTGAAAATTCTCTTGAAAGTTTACATTTCCATCTTTAAATCCTAGATTTTCTTCTCCATCAATAAAAATTCTTACGAAATTCACTTCATTTAATTCTGTTAAAGTATTCACAATAGAATATATTGTTTTACTTTCATTATCTAATCCACCTTCATGATTATTAATAAATTCTTTTGATAAGTCTACATGTATACATTCTCCATTAATATTTATATCATTTATTTTTGTTCCTTCTGGTATTGTTCCTTGTAAGTTTTCAGTTTTGGGTCCTTCTATTAGCATTTCTACTAATGCTTTGTATGGATTATTTGCCAACACCTTAACATCAATCATTCTATTTTCTTTAGTTAATTCTCCTGTTTGCTTATCTTTAAAATATAAAGATATCATTGTCTTTCGTTCTTGCTCTTCACTAATCTCCTCTTCTGGTATTATTTCCCCTTGTACAACCTCTTCTTGTCTATCTCTTGTGCAAAAGAAAATGATACCACATATTATTAATAAGATTACCAATACTATTACTAGTCTTTTAAATTTCATCCTTTCTCCTCCTCTTTAACAAATCTTTTGATTTTTTCTCTTTAATGTATATTACCTTGTCTATGTTTTAGAACCACTTTTTCCACTTTCTTACATTGACAAAATTAACAATTCATTGTAGAATGTGTTATAATTATAAGCACATATAAAGAGTTTTTATTTAATAAAATTTAATAGAAATTCTGAAATCTTTCATATTTATCTTCAACGAGAAATTAACTATTATATTTGATTTCTCTAAATATAGAAATTTTTCTTAGTTTATAATTAAGGAGGATTTATATTTTATGGAAAATAATACTGTATTACATGTTGGTCTTGACGTTGGGTCTACAACTGTAAAAATAGCTGTATTAGATAAAAGTCTAAATACTATATATACTGCATATGAGAGGCATTTTTCAGATACAAAAAATACAATCTGTAATGTTTTGCACATGCTTGTAGATAAGTACCCTAACTACAATTTTACAATTTCACTTACTGGCTCAGGTGCTATGTCTGCCGCTAAATTTTTAGATTTACCCTTTATTCAAGAAGTTGTTTCTTGTAAACGTGCAGTTGAAAAATACATACCTAAAACTGATGTTGTAATAGAACTTGGTGGTGAGGATGCCAAGATTATATATTTTGATAAATTTGTTGAACAACGTATGAATGGGACTTGCGCAGGCGGAACAGGTGCTTTTATAGACCAGATGGCAAGTTTATTACATACGGACACAGAAGGTTTAAATGAATTAGCAAAAAGCTATAAAACAATATATCCTATAGCTTCTAGATGTGGTGTTTTTGCAAAAACTGATATACAACCATTAATTAATGAAGGAGCAGCTAAAGAAGACATCTCTGCTTCTATCTTTCAAGCTGTAGTTAATCAAACTATAAGTGGGCTTGCATGTGGTAGACCTATCCGTGGTCATGTGGCTTTCTTAGGAGGTCCTTTGAATTATCTTTCTGAATTAAGAAAAAGATTTATAGAAACTTTAGGACTAAACGATGATACAACAATTATTCCAGAAGATGCACATTTGCTCGTTGCAAAGGGGGCTGCTCTTGATTCCATAAGTTCTAACCCTATTTCTACTCAGAAGTTAAAAAGCAAAATTGAAGTTTTAAAAATTTCACATGATGATACTACAAAACCTTTAAAACCTCTATTTTCTATTGATGCGGAATATAATGAATTTAAAAATAGACATGCAAAGGCAATGGTTAAAAAAGGAGATTTGCAAACTCTCAAAGGAGACTGCTTTATTGGTATTGATGCTGGTTCTACTACTACTAAGTTAGTTGTTATTGATAAAGATTCAAATTTATTATATTCTCTATACAGAAATAATGAAGGGGATCCATTAAAAAGCGTTATTGATATGCTAAAAGAAACCTATTCTGTATTACCAAAAGAAGCACATTTGCGATTTGCTGGTGTTACAGGATATGGAGAAAAGTTAATACAAACCGCTTTAAATGTAGATTTAAATGAAATAGAGACAATTGCTCATTATAGAGCTGCTTCTGAATTTATGCCTAATGTAACTAGTATAGTTGATATTGGTGGTCAAGATATGAAATACATAAAAATTAAAAATGGTATAATTGATAATATAATGTTAAATGAGGCCTGTTCATCAGGATGTGGGTCATTCATTGAGACCTTTGCTAAAAGCTTAAATTTATCAATACATGATTTCGTAGAAGCTGCTTTAGAGTCTAGAACTCCTGTTGACTTGGGTTCAAGATGCACTGTATTTATGAACTCTAAAATTAAACAGGCTCAAAAGGAAGGATATTCTGTTGGTGACATTTCCGCTGGATTATCATACTCTGTAATAAAAAATGCAATTCAAAAGGTTATGAAAGTAAGGGATTCTGAAACTTTGGGAAATCATATCGTAGTTCAAGGTGGAACTTTTTATAATGATGCTGTACTCCGTGCATTTGAATTAATCGTCGGAAAAGAAGTAGTACGCCCTGATATATCTGGATTAATGGGTGCCTATGGTGTTTCTCTACTTGCAAAAGAGCAATTTGAAGCAAATTTAGATATGGAATATACATCTACTTTAACCAAGTTAGAAGATTTAGATAAGCTAGATATAAAAATCACTCATACACGTTGTAATGGTTGTGAAAATCACTGTTTACTTACAATAAATAAATTTAATAATAAAAAAAGTTATATATCAGGAAATCGTTGCGAGAAAGGAGCTGGAATAGTCTCATCTAACAAAGAACTACCTAATCTAATTAAATATAAAAATGACAGACTATTTAATTATGAACCTTTACCAGAAGATAAGGCAACTCGAGGAACTATTGGTATCCCTAGGGTTTTAAATATGTATGAAGATTATCCATTTTGGTTTACTTTTCTTACACACTTAGGATTTAGAGTAATACTTTCAGAAAAAAGTACACGTAAAACTTATGAAAACGGTATGGAATCAATGCCTTCTGAATCAGTGTGTTATCCTGCTAAGCTTTCTCATGGACATATAAAAAATTTAATTGATTCTGGCATAAAAACTATATTTTATCCTTGTATACCATATTCCAGAAAAGAATATGAAAAAGCAGATAATCATTACAATTGTCCTATTGTAATCTCTTATTCTGAAGTATTAAAAAATAATATTGAAGAATTAAAAGATATTAAATATATTAATCCCTTTTTACCTTTAGAACCAAAAAAATTGGTAAAAAGGATATTAGAATTAGATGAATTTAACGAATATAAGTTTACCGGAAAAGAATTATGTGAAGCATCTCAGCTTGCAGAAAATGAATACCAAAGGTTTAAAAATGATATTCATCAAAAAGGTCAAGAAGCTTTAAAATATATGGAGCAACACAATTTGAAGGGTATTGTTTTATCAGGTAGACCTTATCATGTTGACCCTGAAATTAATCATGGTATAGATACATTAATTACAGGTCTTGGTCTTTGTGTATTAACAGAAGACTCAATTTCAAATCTTGCACAAGCTAAAAGACCTTTACGTGTAGTAGACCAATGGGTATATCATGCAAGACTATACGCAGCAGCTGATTTCGTTGGAAAACATGATAATTTAGAACTTGTTCAATTAAACTCTTTTGGATGTGGTGTTGATGCAGTTACAACAGATCAAGTTGAGGAAATACTTTCAAGCTATCAAAAAATGTACACTTTAATAAAAATTGATGAGGTTAATAACTTAGGGGCAGTACGCATCCGTATACGTTCCCTTATTGCAAGTATGGAAAAACGACTATCTAAAAAGAGAAATAAAGAGCCTATAAATGGAGATTATGGAATTAATAAAATTCCTTTTACAAAAGAAATGAGAAAAAATTATACTATTTTAATACCTCAAATGGCTCCTATTCATTTTGAATTAATTGAATCTGCAGTTTCCTCTTGCGGATATAATGTAAAATTATTAAAAGAGTGTACATCACGTACAGTAGAAACTGGTTTAAAATATGTAAATAATGATGCATGCTATCCCTCAATTTTAACTACAGGTCAAATGATAGAAGCCTTACAATCTGGCGAATATGACTTAAATAGAACTGCCTTAATCATGTCTCAAACAGGTGGAGGATGTCGTGCAACTAATTATATCGGATTTATAAGAAAAGCTCTAAAAGACGCTGGATTTCCGCAGATTCCAGTAATATCATTCAATGTCGTTGGTATGGAAAAAAATACTGGTTTTAAAATTTCCGCTGAAATGGCTCAAAAATTATTGAAATCTGTTGTATATGGAGATTTATTACAAAAAATGCTTATGAAAAATAGAGCTTATGAAATAACTAAAGGCGAAACAGAAAAACTTTATAATACATGGATGGAAAAATGTAAAATAATTCTAAGCAAATCTGGTACAAAAGATTTTAAAAAAAGCATTTATGATATAGTAAATGACTTTGAAAAAATTCCATTAGATACATCAATTAAAAAACCAAAAGTTGGAGTCGTAGGAGAGGTATTAATAAAATATCATCCATTTGGAAATAATTTTGTAGCAAATGTTCTAGAAAACGAAGGTGCAGAAGTAATACTACCTGACTTCATGGGATTTATAAAATTTATAGCCACACACAAGATTACCTTTAATGAACTTCTAAAAACAGATAAAACAAAAGCCACCATATTTAAACTAGCAATAAAACTAATGGATATTTTTGAAAAAGACTTAAAAATAGCACTTGCAGGATCCAAAAAAGGTTACATGCAACCATGTAATATATGGGAATTGGAAGAAAAAGTAAAAGATGTATTATCAATTGGAAATCAAACTGGTGAAGGTTGGTTTTTAACCGCAGAAATGATTGAATACATTGAACATGGAATTCCTAATATAGTTTGTGTACAACCATTCGCTTGTTTACCTAATCATGTTGTTGGAAAAGGAGTAATAAAAACGATCCGTGAAAAATATCCTAACGCAAATATATCTCCTGTTGATTATGATCCTGGAGCTAGTGAAGCTAATCAGACTAATAGAATAAAATTATTAATGACAGTTGCAAAAGATAATTTAATGAAATCTGAACAAGAATTAAATGCAATTAAATATGAAAATATGATTAAAGTTGAAAATAATGACATTGATAGTAGCGAAACATCAAAAATAAATTAATTTTTAAAATTTTATTATCATATTGAAAGGAAATCAGATTTAAACAACTTTTATGATATTCTCTAATTGTTAAATTAGACTTTCCTTATTTAAACAATTTATAAATTTTCGATTTATCTCGAAAAAATAATTAAAAATATTCATATAGAATCCAATTTATACAGTTATTTTGTGTAAATTGGATTTTCTGAATAACTTTTTCTTTAAAACTTTAATTTATAGTTGTAATTATAACGGTTAATACAAGAATATTCAATTTAAGTTATTAAAAAACAACACTAGATTAATATAAATGTTATAATATTCATATATAAAATCCCATCTAATTATCCACAAAGTTATCCACATTTGTTACTTCCGTTGTCTTTGCAAATCTTTATATTTTGTAATATTTTATACAAATATTATAACTAAATATTTATATTATTGACTTTTTGATGATAGTTTTAAAGCATTAATTTCTACACAATTTTTCTGATATTTTTTATTTTATATTATAAAGCAAAAATTTCTGTAATACTTGAAATTAAAAGTTTTCGTGTTTTTCCATTTTTTCTATTTCTAAAAAAAATTTATACTATTTTTATAGTAAATTTTTTAATCCTAAATTTAATTATAAAATTTGCTTTTTTGTTTATTCTTATCTATAAAATTTACTAATTTATATAGTTAATTTTATCCCCATTTATTACATTTCTATGTGGATTTATTACATTTTTTATATAAGGTACATTTCAACTCAATTACATCCTGTCATACTAAATATTCCGTAATACTTTTATCTCTGTAATACTTTTGTCTTATTAAAAAACTCTTACTTAGATTTTAAGTTTATCTCCTATTTATTTTATTCTTTGCCTTTTCCTAACCAAATATTATTATATTTTCTTTTTATATTTGTATGCACTTTTTCTTTCCGATTTTATCATTCTTAGTAACTTTTATTTCTCTATTCCATCTTTTTTCTACTTTACATTTTTATAATCTTTATCTTTTTAATAATCACTTTCTCCATTTTTTCTCTTCAATTTTAAGTTTAAGTTTTTCTATTTTTCCTTTTTATTTACTTTCTGATTTTATTCAATTTAACTTTTTCTCATTTTTATAATCTTACTTTTCTTTTCTACTTTTAAATTTTTCTTTTTACCATATTATCTATTTTAATTTTTAACTTTCATTTTTTATTTCTTATTTTATTTTTATTTTTTTACTTTTATTTTTTAACTTTTACTTTTCTATATTAATATTTTTATTCTTTGTTTTATAATTTATTTTAATATTAATTTTATTTACCTTAAATCTGTTTTTTATTTTAATTTTTAATTTTATATATAATATTTATTTTCTTATTATTCTATTTTCTAATTTTAACTTAATATTTATTTCTATTAATAAATTTTTATTATCTATTTTATTTTTAATCCTCCTTTGATTTTTTTCTTATTTTATTTTTTGTATCTATATTTTTCTGTCCTCATTTTATTTATTCTAATTTTCATTTTAATTTACT
>CAOKMR010000063.1 GCA_948469815.1 uncultured Clostridiaceae bacterium
TTTATTATGTTAGGAGATAAAATTAAATTGTATAGAGAAAATAAGAGAATGACTCAAAATGATGTGGCAGACATATTAGATGTGAGTCCTGCAACTATTTCAAAATACGAATCGGGAGCATTAGAGCCTAATATTGAGTCATTAAAAAGATTAGCTGAATTATTTGATGTCTCAGTTGATGAATTAGTAAAAGAAGATGATTTTGATGTATCTAAAATAAATATTTTAGAAGTATTAAGAGAACAAAAAAACATGAAGCTAAAAGGTAATTTATATCATAATACTCAGATTACTTTTTCATACAATACCAATCATATTGAGGGAAGTAAACTTACAGAAGATCAGACTAGATATATTTATGAGACTAATACATTATTAACAGAGAAAGACTCAATAACAGATTTAGATGATGTTTTAGAAACAGCTAACCATTTTAAACTAGTAGATTATATGCTAGATATAGCAGATAAAAAATTAACAGAAAAAATGATAAAGGAATTTCATAAAATTTTAAAAGAAGGAACATTAGATAATAGAAAAGATTGGTTTGTTGTTGGAGACTATAAGAAATTACCTAATGAAGTAGGTGGATTAAAAACTACAGAGCCTAAAAATGTTGAGAGAGACATAAGAAAATTATTAGAATGGTATGGAGCTTTAAAACAAGTAACAATAAATGAAATTATTGAATTTCATGCGAAATTTGAAAAGATACATCCATTTCAAGATGGTAATGGAAGAATTGGAAGGATAATAGCATTTAAAGAATGTTTGAAAAATAATATAGTGCCATTTATTATTTTAGATAAAGAAAAGTTATTTTATTATAGGGGATTAAATCAATATCAAACTAATAAAGAAAAAGGATATTTAATTGATACTTGCTTAAATGCACAAGATCAATATATGAATATGATAGAATACTATTTGGAATAAAGGAAGTAAATATGAAGCATTTAAATTTGAAATTAGATGAAGAAAATATTGAATATATTTTAGAAAATAATTTTATCAATAGAAATAAGTATATAGCAAGTTTTTTGAAATTAATCAATGGAATTAAAGAAAATAAAATTATTGCATTAGATGGAGAATGGGGCTCTGGAAAGACTTGGTTTGTAAAATCATTAGAATATTTAGTGAATAGTGAAATTAATAACAAGTTAAATATTGTAAATAATGAGATTATGGAAAACATAAAATCTAATTATATGGTGATTTATTATAATGCTTGGGAAAATGATGATGCAGAAAGTGCGATGCTATCATTAATATATAAATTAACAAATGATAGTTGTCTACAAAAGGAAAAAAATGAAGTGGGTGTTATACCACGTTTGTTGAATACAATTATAAAATATGTAACTAATGGTTCTGTTGATATAAAAGAAGATATTTTTGGAGACCAATGGAATAACAAACAAATAACAGATTGTATAAAGACTTCTGAAGAAATAAAAGAAACATTTAAAGAAATAATAGATAATCTATTAATTGAAAATAAAAACAGATTATTAATTATTATTGATGAAATTGATAGATGTAAACCTACGTTTGCCATTGAATTATTAGAAAATATTAAACACTTTTATAATGATGATAGAATTATATTTTTGGTTACAACAAATAATAAAGAATTAGCAAATTCAGTTTGTAAAGTTTATGGAGAAAAATATAATGGAAGTTTATACTTAGATAGATTCTTTGATATTAATTTAGAATTGCCTAATAATTATATTCAAGATTATATTCAAGCAATAGATAAAGGAGCTAATAGTTCAAATTTCCATTTTAAAGCTTGTAGGGAATTAGCTAAAGAAAATAATTTAACTATGCGTGAATACAATAGGTATTTAAATTCTATGGAAAGTATAAAAAATAATCTTATTGGAGAGTATTCTTATTTATCATTGTTTGCAAACTATATTTTAATACCTATAGCTATGGAATTACGAATTAAGGATAAAAATACATATTATGAATTTATAAAGGGTAAATCATTCAATATAATAGAGAAACTAGTTAGAAATAATGAATTCTTTTATAGATTAGGAAGAAAGATACTATCACAAAAAAATAATTCTAGTATTACTAATATATATTCAAAGCCAATAACAGAAGATGAAAAAAGTATATTAGAAGAAGATGAAATTATAAAGATTTTAGAAAAAACATATAAAGGACTACTAGGAAAAGAAAATATGGATGAAGAACAATGGGAATATAATAATATTTTGCTAGAAATATTAGATATTATATCATTATTTAATTAAATAAATTAAGGCGAGAATTAACTCGTCTTTTACTAACTAAAACTTCAACCAACTGACAATCAACTTAATAGCATCACTAAACCCAGACATATAATACTTTTCACTCCAATAAGAAATATAATCCATAAAATTCTCATCAAGAAAAGTAAGTTGTTTTTCAATAAACAGAAAAGAGATAAAATTTTATGAAGATAATAGAAAGAAATGAATACTTATAAGAAAGTAAGCAAAAATTCCCACGGCAGGTACGTTTATTAAAAACTTAATACAAAAAATCAAACTTAATAAACTAAAAGGCTTGACCTTTTATGTGTTTTAGGTGTTTTTTATTAACACTTTCCTGCGTAAGTATCAAATTATGGAAAAAGAGATACCATGTATTTCAAAACCACTTCAAAATCATTTCATTGTTTTTAAAGTTAAAACATTTATAATAATAGTATAGAAGAGAAGAAAATTTCTCTTCTTTTTCTTTTAGTTCTAGGAAGCTCTGGATGACATATATTGTATCAGGAGGAAGTGCATGGAAAATGATTTTAAGATAAATGTTTACTTTAATGATGAAGGGGAAGAAATAGAAAAGATATTAGCCTTTTATTTAATAAACTTATTAGAGAACAAAATAGCCTAATGCTTAAAACAAATATATTTGAATTCATAACTTGACTTATATATGTTCTAAAGCTATAATTCAACCATGAATTCAAAAATTTCAAGCATAGGAAGGAGGCATAAGTGCTTGAAAGAATAAAGAGAACAATATATAAAATAGCAATATACATAAGACTATCAAAAGAAGATGCAGATAGGGGATATGATGAAAGCGAGAGTATCAAAAACCAAAAAACATTGCTTACAGAATATGTGAAGGGTTTAGGAGAAGAATACATCCTTATAGACACATACATAGACCAAGGCTACACAGGAACAAACTTCAAAAGACCAGCATTTCAAAAAATGGTACAAGATATAGAACAAGGCAGAATAAATATGGTAATCACAAAAGACCTATCTCGTCTAGGACGTGATTACATAGAAACAGGAGAATACATAGAAAAATGGTTCCCAGAGAAAAATGTAAGATATGTTTCAGTAACTGATGGAATAGACACATTTTCAAATAATAATGGAAACAACGATATAGCCCCATTCAAATCAATACTAAATGATATGTACTCTAAAGATTTATCAAAAAAGATACGAACAGCATTACATACAATGCAAAAACAGGGAAAATGGGTAGGAGGAAAAACTGCTCTAGGATATATAAAAGACCCAAACGATAAAAACCATTTAATTATATGTGAAGAAGAAGCAGAAATTGTAAAAACTATATTTAATATGGCAGTAAATGGAAATGGTATGAATGTAATAAGAGATTACCTAAATAATAACAATATTCCAACAGCAAATCAGCTAAGATACAATAAGGCATCATTCTGGGAAAGCAAAACAATAAAAAACATATTAACTAATCAAGTATATATTGGGAATACAGTACAAAACAAAAGAAGTAGGATAAGTTATAAAAATAGAAAATTAAGGGCAAATCCAAAAGATGAATGGGTAATTGTAGAAAATACTCATGAATCTATTATTGATAAAGCTATATTTGAAAAAGTGCAAAAAATGAATATAGCACAGAAATATCAAAGAAACGAAAAGAAGAATCATTATTTACTAGGTGGATTACTTATCTGTTATGAATGTAAGCACAAAATTGGCGTTAAAAATGGAAGAAATAGTCATAGATATATGATATGTAATTATTATCGTAAAAATTCGAAATTAGGACTTTGTACTTCACATGGATTTAATTATGATAGTTTGGAAGAAAAAATTTTGCAATACATAAAAGAGTTGTTCTCAAATATAGATAGTGGAAAACTAAAATTAGACATAGAAAATAACAGAACGAAATGCGACTATAACCAAATGCTAAAAAAGTTAGAAGAGGAAATATCTATTACTCAAGATAATCTTGATAAAATGTATATTGATAAATTGAATAATAAAGTAAGCGAAACAATGTATGAAAGAGTATCAAAAAAATTAATACAAGAAATTAAACAAAAAGAAGAAAGCTATGAAGAGCTAAAAGAGACAATAGTTGGAGAAAACAAAGATAATGACAGAGACATAGAAAAAACAATAAAAGAATTCCTAAGGTTAGATAACCCAACACCAGAACTAATGAAAGTAATTATTAACAAAATTGAAGTACATCAAGATAAGCAAATAGATATATTTTTTAATTTTAAAAAATTGCAATCATTATCAAAAAGTCATAGTAAAAACTTGCTGTAAACAAACGAATGTCGTAGAAAAAACTTGCATATTTTTTCGAAAATATGTATAATCTATATTAAAGAGGTGAAGTATATGCTAAAAAGAAAAATAACAAAAACACTTATAGATTGGAAAAATCAAGAAAATAAACAATGTTTATTAGTGAGAGGAGCTAGACAAGTTGGAAAAACTTTTATTATAGAACAATTTTGCAAAGAAAACTATGAAAGTTATATTTATATAAATTTTGAATTGTCTCCAACACTAAAAGACATATTTAATGGTGATTTAGATGCAAATACTTTAATTATGAAATTAGAAGTAACATTTCCAGATATAGAAATAAAATCGGGAAAAACAGTCTTGTTTTTAGATGAAATTCAAAGTTGCCCAAATGCGAGAGTAGCTTTAAAAAGCTTTGCTATGGATAAAAGAATAGATGTTATAGCATCAGGCTCGTTACTTGGATTATATTATAAAGAAATAACATCCTATCCAGTTGGTTATGAAAAGATTGTAGATATGTACCCACTCGACTTTGAAGAATTTTTGTGGGCAGTACGGAATAAAAGAAAATTTAATTTTAGAAATCAAAAAATGTTTTGAAAACAAAAAGCAAATTGATGAATATATATTAGCACAATTAAACAAGCAATTTAGAATGTTTTTGATAGTAGGTGGGATGCCAAGAATTGTAGATGAATATGTCAAAGATAAGAGTTTGGGGAAAGTAATGTCTCTGCAAAAATCAATGATTGAAGACTATAAATTAGATGTTGTAAAATATGCAGAAACGAATATTAGGCAAAAGGTATTAAATACATTTGATAGTATTCCAGCACAACTTGCAAAAAAAAACAAGAAATTTTCGTATGTAAATATTTTAGAAGGAGAGAAAAATGTAGGAGAAAGGAAATATAGTAGTAGTATTGAGTGGTTAAAAAATGCTGGAATAATTAACTATTGCTATAATCTCACAGAACCAGCAGCTCCACTGAAATCAAATTTGCGTTTAGATTGCTTTAAAATATATGTAAGAGATACAGGACTTTTGATGTCGATGTATGAAGAAGGGATACAAAAAGATATATTAAATGATGAACTATATATAAATGAAGGAGCAATCCTTGAGAATGTATGTGCTGAAGAAATACAAACTAGATATAAAGACATAATGTATTATGAAAAAAAGAGTAGTTTAGAAATTGATTTTATATTAAATATTGATGGAATTGTAACTGCAATAGAAGTAAAGTCTGGGAATAATAAACAATCAAAATCTTTAGTTTCTATTGTTAGTAATTATAAAACAGTATCAAGATATATTAAATTAGAAAAAGATACAAATATATATGTTGATGATTTAGGAATAGAACATTATCCATTATTTATGATGATGTTTATATAAAAGGCAGTCTACTTTGCCATCTACCAGAAGGAATGGCAGTAGGTGTATGCTTCGCAGGCTTCTTAGCAGGCAATGCAGGAATAAGCTTTCTAGAAGCAGTTGTTTTAGCGATAGGAATAGCAATTCAAAACATCCCAGAAGGTGCAATAATTTCAATGCCTTTGAAGATGAAAGGAATGAGTAAAGGAAAGGCATTTTTATATGGAGTAATGTCAGGTATAGTTGAACCAATTGCAGCTATTATAACTGTATTATTAACAAATATAGTAGTACCAATATTACCATATTTATTAGCCTTTGCAGCAGGTGCTATGATATTTGTAGTAGTAGAAGAATTAATTCCAGAAATGCATAGTGGAAAAAAGTCTATGTTAGGAGTAATTGGTGTAACTATAGGTTTTGCAGTAATGATGATACTAGACATTGCATTAGGATAGAATTCGTAGAGCAGACGATTTATGTCTGCTCTAAATTTTTAGCATAAATATAGTTATTTCAAGGAGATTAAAATTCACATAAATAAAAATTACTTAGAGATATTGGTGTACAATTTATAATAAAATTAAATTAGAAAATATTGATAAATTCTATATATTGTGGTAAACTACAAATGATATAAAATAAAAAGGAGAAAAAACATGCAAATATTAGTAATTATAATCTTAATATTATTAAATGCTTTTTTTGCAGCTGCAGAAATAGCGTTTATATCATTAAATGATGCAAAAATAGATTTACAGGCAAAACAAGGAAATAAAAAAGCAAAAAAGATAAAGGAAATGTTAGTAAACCCAAGTAAGTTTTTAGCAACCATTCAAATAGGAATAACTCTTGCAGGATTTTTGTCTAGTGCTTTTGCATCAGAAACCTTCGCAAGTGAATTAGCGCCAATATTAAATAAATGGATTCCAACAATAAGTTTAACTGCATGGAATAATATCGCAATCATAGTAATTACAATTATATTATCGTATTTCACATTAATATTTGGGGAATTAGTACCTAAAAGACTTGCAATGAAAAATAGTGAAAAGATAGCATTTGCTTCTATTGGAATAATAAAAACAATATCTGTAATAACATCACCATTTGTTAAATTTTTAACACTTTCTACAAATATAGTTTCAAAATTATTTGGAGTATCCGAAGGTGAAGAAGAAACAGTAACAGAAGAAGAAATTAGAATGATGATAGATGTTGGAAAAGAAAAAGGAACAATAGATGAAGAAGAAAAAAATATGCTTAACAATGTATTTGAATTTAATGATAAAGTTGTTTCAGAAATTATGATACCTAGAACAGAGATATTTGCTTTAGATATGAATATGTCAATTGCAGAAGTAATAGAAGAATTATCAGAAGATTTAAGATATAGCAGGGTTCCTGTGTATGATGAAAAAATAGATAAAATAAAAGGAATAGTATATATAAAAGATATCTTATTATCTACAAAAAATAAAAATACTAAAATAAAAAACCTAATGAAAGAGGTATTTTTTGTATCAGAAACAAAACCAGTAAATGAATTATTTGAGGAACTAAGAAAAAACAGAAAACAAATCGCTATAGTAATAGATGAATATGGAGGGACATCTGGAATTGTAACAATGGAAGATATATTAGAAGAAATTGTTGGGGATATATATGATGAATATGATAAAGTTGAAAAATTAATTGACCAAATAGATGAAAATACCTTTGTACTAAATGGAAAATTAGCAATATATGAAGTCGAAGATATATTAGGAATAGATATTGAAGAAGGAGATTATGACACACTTTCAGGATATTTAGTCGAAGAACTAGGAAGAATTCCAACTGAGAAAGATAAAGGAATAGTAATAGAAACAGGAAAAGTTGCATACAAAATTGAAAACGTAAAAGATAGGCATATTTCAAAAGTAAAAGCATGTAAAATTGAACAAATTGATGATAATGAAATAGAAGAATAATAAGAGGTAAAAAATGGGGAATATATTAAAATTAATATTCAGTAGGATAGGAATTATTGCAATATGTATAGTAGTACAAATAGTTTGGTTATTATTAATAGTAGCAAATTTTAGAGGTTATATTCCTTTAAATGTAATATTAACGATATTAAGTATTCTAATAGTATTAACAATAATAAAAAACGAAAGACATCTAGATAATAAATTACCGTGGATAATATTAATAATATTAGTTCCCTTTTTTGGAGGATTATTATATGTATTTGTAGGTGCAAATTTATACGCTACACCAATGTTAAAAAAGATAAATGGAAATAGAGAAAAAGCAAAAAAATATTTATTACAAGATTCAAAAATAATAGAGAATATATCCCAAAAAGATTTAGGAATATATGGGCAAGTTCAATATATTTCGGATTATGTTGGCTATCCAATATATAATAATACAGAGATAAAGTATTTTTCCTTAGGAGAAGATGTATATCCAATAATGATAGAGGAATTAAAAAGAGCACAAAAATTTATATTTATAGAATATTTTATAATTGGAAAAGGAAAAATGTGGCAAGGAATATTGGATATATTAGAACAAAAAGTAAAAGAAGGTGTAGATGTTAGAGTAATTTATGATGATGTTGGAAGTATTAGTTCTTTGCCAAACAAATATGATAAGTATTTAGAATCTAAAGGAATAAAATGTGTGGTATTTAATAAATTAAAGCCAATAATTGCAGTTATTATGAATAATAGAGATCATAGAAAAATCATGGTAATAGATGGAAATGTTTCATTTAGTGGAGGAATTAATATTGCAGATGAATACATAAACCAAAAGAAAAGATATGGACATTGGAAAGATAATGGAATAATGATAAAAGGTGAAGCAACATGGAACTTTACTGTTATGTTCTTAAAAATTTGGAACGCTTATAGAGAAGAAGACAAAACATTTGAGAATTTTAGACCAACAATAAAAAATGTAAAATCAGATGGATATATACTTCCTTATGGAGAAAATCCATTAGATGATGAAATTGTTGGAGAAAACATTTATTTAAATATAATAAATCAAGCTAAAAAATATGTATATATATTTACACCATATCTTATAATAGATAGTGAAATGATATCTGCAATAACCTTAGCAAGTAAAAGAGGAGTAGATGTAAGAATTGTAACACCAGGAATTCCTGATAAAAAGATAGTATTCACATTAACACGTTCATACTATAAAATGTTAAAAAAAGATGGTGTAAAAATATATGAGTATACTCCAGGATTCTTACATTCAAAAGTATTTGTATGTGATGATAATATTGCAACAGTAGGAACTCTTAATTTAGACTATAGAAGTCTATATTTACATTTTGAATGTGGAATATATATTTATGAATCAAAAGTAATAGAGGAAATTAAAAAAGATGCTTTAGAAACAATGGAAAAAAGTCATTTAGTTTCCGAAAAAGAATGTGACTTCGGATTTATAAAATCTATATTTCAAGCTATTTTAAAACTTATCGCACCATTAATGTAGATGTTTTAAAAAAGTACAAAACTTTTATAATACAAACTAGAAATTGGTTAAGTTAAATTTTTACCCAAAATAAAACAAAAACATATAAAACTGAATAAAATTATACAAAATTGAGAAAATACTTGTAGAGACGAGTATTGCTCGCTAGAGAGGAATGAATTGAATATGTATAATTTTAGAACAGATTTGGCAGTTGAAAGACGAGAGATTTTTAAAAAAGCAAATAAGATTGAAAATGAGATTGATGGAGTTGAAGCAGAAGAAATAATAGACAGTGAAGAAATAACTACAACGAGAGTAAAAATTACAACAGAAGAAGGAGAAAAAGCATTAGGAAAACCAATAGGAAATTATATAACAATAGATATAAAAAAAATAAAAAGCATTGATGAAGATGGAATTCAAAGTGCAGCAGATGTATTATCAAGAGAATTAAAATCATTAATAGATGCTCAAATTGGTAAAGCAGAAGATATTTTAGTAGTAGGACTTGGAAATGAATATGTAACACCAGACTCTTTAGGACCTAAAGCAATAACTGAAATAGATGTAACAAGACATATATTAAACTATATGCCAGAATACTTAGAAGAAGGAACAAGACCAGTAAGTGCAATATCTCCAGGAGTATTAGGGACAACAGGAATAGAAACACTAGAAATATTAAAAGGAATAGTAGACAATATAAAACCAAAATTAATAATAGTAATAGACGCATTAGCTTCTAGGAGCATAGAAAGAATAAGTAGTACAATACAAATAGCAGACACAGGAATAGTACCAGGAGCAGGAGTTGGAAACACAAGAAAAGAACTAAGCAAAAAGACACTTGGAATACCAGTGATTGCACTGGGGATTCCAACAGTCGTAGAAAGTGCAGTATTAGTAAACGATTGTTTAGACATATTCATAGAAAAACTACAACAAGAAGCACAATCAAACGAATATCTAAACAAACTAAAAGACGAAGACAACTATGAAACAATAAAAGAAGCATTAGTACCAAACGACTATAACATGATAGTAACACCAAAAGAAATAGACGACCTAATCGACAACATGAAAAATGTGGTCGCAAGAGGAATAAATTTTGCATTGTAGCAAAATTTATGGAACTAAGCATGGGAAATTTGTGAAGCAAATTTCACAGGATTTTAAAATAAATTTTGCATTGTAGCAAAATTTATGGAACTAAGCATGGGAAATTTGTGAAGCAAATTTCACAG
>CAOKMR010000064.1 GCA_948469815.1 uncultured Clostridiaceae bacterium
GGAGAATTTTGGCAATTATTAGAAAAAAGGTTCCATTTAAGAGAAAAAGGTGTTAAGATATATAAGGGGCTAATAGGAAGGACGGATTTATATGCCTAGAAAGCCAAGAAATAATATAAAAACACCTTTTATTCATATTATGACACAAGGAATAAATAAAAGTTATATTTTCAGTGAAGAGCAAGATATAAAATATTATATTAGTACTATGTATAATATCAAAGAAAAATACAGTATAAAAATAGTAGCATATTGTATTATGAATAATCATGCTCATATATTAATAGAGACAAACGATGTAGATAAATTAAGTAAATATATGCAGTGTTTGAATACAAAATATGCAATATATTATAATAAAAAATATAACAGGATAGGATATGTTTTTCGAGATAGATACAGAAGCGAAGAAATACTTAATGAAAATCATCTAAATATATTTGAAAAATGAAGAAAAAATGTCTTATAGGGATATGGAAAAAGAATTAGGGATAAGTAGAGAAACATTAAGAAAATCAATTAAATAATTGCCAAAATTCTCCGTCCCTATTGGCAAAGGAGAATATTATGAAAGTATTAATTATAGGAGGAGGTCCTGCGGGAATATTAGCAGGAATAAGATCAGCTGAACAAGGAAATACAGTAACAATACTAGAGAAAAATGAAAATCTTGGGAAAAAACTACTAATCACAGGAAAAGGAAGATGTAATATTACAAGTTCACTTAATATATCAGAATTCATAAATAATATACCTGGAAATGGCAGATTCCTGTATAGTGCATTTGATAACTTCAATAATAATGACATAATAGGGTTATTAAAAGAAGAAGGTTTAGATGTAAAAGAAGAAAGAGGAAATAGAATTTTTCCAGTAACAGATAATTCTAGAGATGTGTTAAACGCTTTATTAAGAAGAATGGAAAAACTAAAAATAGAAATAAGACTAAAATCGAAAGTAAACAAAATAATAGTAGAAGAAAACAAAGCAAAAGGAATTATATATAATGAAAAGGAAAAAATGTATGGAGATAAAATAATATTAGCCACAGGGGGAAAATCATATTCAACAACAGGTTCTACAGGAGAAGGATATAAAATGGCAAAAGAACTAGGACATACAATTAATGAAATAAAGCCATCTCTAGTACCTTTAGAAATTTATCAAAAAAATGAATGTAAAGCAATGCAAGGATTAAGTCTAAGAAATATTGGAATAAAAATTATAGATTCAGAGAAAAACAAACTAATCTATGAAGACTTTGGAGAAATGTTATTTGCACACTTCGGAGTATCAGGACCTGTAATTATAAGTTCATCAGCACATTTAATAAGATATAAAAATATAGAAAAACTATTAAAAAACAGAAAAATTAATCTATCCATAGACTTAAAACCAGCGTTGACAAAAGAAAAACTAGATGACAGAATTTTAAGAGACTTTAATGATTTAAAAAATAAGCAAGTAAAAAATAGTCTAGATAAATTATTACCACAAAAAATGATACCTGTTGTATTAGATAGATTAAACATTGATAAAAATAAAAAAGTAAACGAAATAACAAAAGAAGAAAGACAAAAAATAGTAGAAATACTAAAAAACTTTAAATTAGAAATATCGGGATTTAGACCAATAGAAGAAGCCATAATCACAGCAGGAGGGATATCCATAAAAGAAATAAACCCCAAAACAATGGAATCAAAAATTATAAAAAATCTATATTTTGCAGGAGAAATAATAGATGTAGATGCATATACTGGTGGGTTTAATCTTCAGATAGCGTATTCAACTGGATATACAGCTGGCGGAAGCGAGTGAATTTTGATGAGAGAGGAAACAGCCATAGGGGACGGAGAGGAGTCATACAAATAATGATAGAAAAATTTAGAACAATAAAACATAATACTTGTGAAGAAATCGTAGAAAAGAAATCAAGATTTATAGCAAATCTTATATATATAGAAAATGAAGAACAAGCACAAGATAAAATAAAAGAAATAAAGAAGAAATATTATGACGCAAGACATAACTGTTATGCATATAGAGTAGTAGAAGGAGACAGCATTATACAACGAAGTAGTGATGACGGCGAACCTAGTGGTACAGCAGGAGCTCCGATGTTAAATATATTAGAAAAAAATGAAATAGCAAATGTTATAGTAATAGTAACAAGATACTTTGGAGGGATACTATTAGGAACAGGGGGGTTAGTAAAAGCGTATTCAGAAGCAACACAAAAAAGTATAGAAAACAACCAAATTATAGAAAAAGAAAATGGTTATGAAGTGCGAATTTCGTCGCCATATGAAAATATAAAAAAAATAGAATATTTTTTAAAAACAAACAACATTACAATATTAAATAAGGAATTTTTAGACAATGTTAATATTATTGTAGAATTATCAATTGATGACTATAAAAAAATAACACAGGAATTTCCAAAAAATGTTATACGAAATTTGGAGATTAACATTGAAAAAAATAGGTTTATATCGAAAAAGGTAAGAGAATGAATAGTTTGAGAAAAATAACTTGAAAAATTTTCCAAAAGGTATTGCATTGTAAAATAAAAAGTACTATAATCGGAAATGTAAAAAATTTACAAATAAAAAATACTTAGGAGGAATTAAAAGTGAATGAGAAAACTAAAATTTTAATAGCAGATGATAATGCAGAATTTGCTAGAACATTGAAAAGTTATATTGAAAAAGAGGAGGATATGGAAGTAATAGGACAAGCAAGAGATGGCAATGAAGCAGTAAAACTGATAGAAGAAATACAACCAGATATAGCATTATTAGATGTAATAATGCCACACTTAGATGGATTAGGTGTATTAGAGAAAACAATAGAACTAAATATAGCAAAAAAGCCAACATGTATAATGTTGTCAGCAGTAGGGCAAGACAAAATAACACAAAGAGCACTAGAATTAGGTGCAAACTATTATGTAGTAAAACCATTTGATATAAATCTATTAATAAAAAGAATAAAAGAAATAAAAAATTACAAAGTATCACAATTCAGAACAGGAACACAACCAAGAGAAATAAAAGCACCATACATAGATATAAGAGAAAAAGGCGGAAGCGACAAAGATAATCTAGAAGCATTAGTTACAAATGTAATACATGAAGTAGGAGTTCCTGCACACATAAAAGGATATCAATATTTAAGAGAAGCAATAATGATGGTAATAAATGATATAGATGTTATAAATCAAATAACAAAACAGTTATATCCAGAAATAGCAAGGAAATTCAACACTACCCCATCAAGAGTAGAAAGAGCAATACGTCATGCAATAGAAGTAGCATGGGGAAGAGGACAAACAGACGTAGTAGAAAGTATATTTGGTTACACAGTATCAGCAAGTAAAGGAAAGCCAACAAATAGTGAATTCATAGCAATGATAAGTGATAAACTAAGACTAGAACTAAAAAGTGCATAATAACAGAAATGAGATTTTGTGTGCAATAAAATTGCCACAAAATCTTGTAAAATTTATATAATAGGAAAGTTATACTTTCCTATTATATAAATGCTATAATCGCTAGCCCCCCAGATTTTCTACTTACAGTCGAAAACTTTGGTAGGGCGAGAACAAATTTGCTAACAATAAAATTTATAAAAAGAAATATTCATAAATTAAAATTTAATGGCAGAGAAATCTCTGCCATAGAAAAACTAATCTTTATCCTGTAAAAAGACAATCTGTTCTTTTCTGTGTTTTTGTTTCTCTTGAAGATTTTGAAGCATTTGTTGATCAATAGAATCCCTGTTATTAGCAATATAATTCTCTGTATTTCTGTAGTTATCTTTTAGGTTTTGTAGATGTTCCTCTGGAGACATATATTTATCTTCATCCTTTATAACACTTTCTAAATCCTGAATTTGTTCTTCTCTAATTTTTTGAATTTCTCTAGCATGTTCTTTATAATAAGGGTCACCAATATTAGAATATTGTTCTAAATGCCTTTCAGTTCTAGTATGATTTTCAACCAAATTCTCCAAATTTTCCAACTGTTTATCTTTTTTATCATTATCATCATTTACAAAATTTAACATTATAATATCCTCCTTTATAAGAATATACTAATATATTTTGCAAATAACAATGATTTTATGTAGGAAAATAATGTTTTACAGAAAAATTAGTAAAAATTTACATAATGATTAAAACTAAAATGTTACAAAAAAGCAAATAAAGTCAAAGGCTGAACATAGCAATAACAAAGGAAAAATAAGGAATTTAGGTTTTGTAAAATCTGTGTGAAATTATTGAAAAAGAGTTTAAAATATAGTATAATATAATAGTAACTATAAACAAAGCAACAGACTCCTTAAGGAGTCTATAGCTCGCTATAGCGAGCAGAAAGGAGCAGGACGACAATATGTACTGTATTTTGAAAGTAACTAATCACCTAGGAAAGGAAATTAAAGCAGCTACAAAAATTTCGACTGAAATCGAAAATGCAGTAGATCTAAATGAGCTGATTGAAAATGAAAATGAGCTCAGATTAATAGCTGATGAATTTAATCTGTTGCAAAGAAGATGTTTAGAAACTCATCATGCCAGGTATTGCTATATTACAATAGAAATGAAGGCAGAAGATGAAATCCTAGTGCCACAAACGGTAGTTAAAGTACCAAGCATTGTGGAGGCTGATTTAAGAACCTTTTTATTGCATGTAAAAGATTTCTGTACAGCGCAGATGGAATCCTTTCTATCTGGAATGAACATTGACATAGGAAGGCTTCCGTATAAGGCTCCAGCATTTTTTTATGGAGACATATACGAAGTAGTATGTCATTAACACAGATAGTACCCCTTGTCGTAAGACAAGGGGGAGTTCCGTTATAAAACCTCCAAATCATGCAAAGCAGGACCATACAATAACTTTCCATCATAATTAAATCTAGACCCATGGCAAGGGCAATCCCAAGTCTTATTAACGGGATTCCAAGATAACTCACAACCCAAATGAGTACAAACCGGTTTTACCTTAAAAATATCACCATCATTATTCTTATAAACACCAACTTTAGAGCCTTCAAACTCAATAATTTTCCCCTCATTAAGAGCCAAACTTTGAATAGTATCATTAGGAATAGTAAACTTTTTAATAACAATAGAAGAAGTTGCCTCTTTAATCATATTACCCATTTCCTCTTTATTCTGAATAGGGTGTAATCTAGTAGAATCAAAAATATCAGAATAATCATTATCAATACCCAATATTTTATCAGCCAAAATATTAGAAGCAACATTAGAAAAAGTCATACCCCATTTTTTAAAACCAGTAGCAACATACATATTAGGCATAAGTGAAGAAAATTGTCCAATATAAGGTAATTTATCTAAAGAAACACTATCCTCAGTCACCCATCTAGAAATCATCTTACAATCTGGAAATATAGAACGTGCAAAAGTAGACAAAGTCGAATAAGGATCAGCAACACCAGAAGGTTTACCAACCTTATGGCTACAACCAGAAAGTAATAAAACATCTTTACCATTATCCTTAACAATTCTAGCAGAAAGAGTAGGCTGTTCAGCATTAATATACATACCAGAAAAAAGATTATCAGGAATTTCATAAGAAGCACAATAAGATAAAGTCTGATACATTTTCAAAAAATAAAAACCAGGAGCATTAATAAAAGGGTAACGAGTAGCCAAAATAACATACTTTGATTCAACAGAAAAATCTCCAACCTTAGTAGAATAAATATCCTTAATCTTTTGAATATCAGTAACTTTAGAATTTTCAAAAATCAATCCTTGATTATTCAAAATAGAATTACATAAACCATAAGCATACTTTCTAGGGTGAAATTGAGCTTGATTAGGAAACTCAATAGCACAAAGAACATTATTAGTAGGGAGGGGAATATTATTAACTAATCTTGAATCAAAACCCAACATATGAGTAGCCTTAACCTCATCCTTAATATCCTGAACATAAGAATTAGACTTAGTAAAAACATAAGAACTTTGATACTCAAAATCACAGCTAATTCTCTCATCATCAATAATATGTTTAATATCATCAATAGCCTTCAAATTGCAGTTCAAATATTTCTTTGCAGTCTCAGCACCAAAAGTATCAATTAAATATTTATAAAACAAATCATGTTGAGCAGTAATCTTAGCAGTAGTATTACCACTTGTTCTAAACATCAAATTATCCTTCTCCAAAACAACTACTTTCAAACCCTTCTTACTCAAATAATAAGCAGAAGTAAGACCAGTAAGACCACCACCAACAATAGTTACATCACAAGAAACATCAGAATCAAGAGACTTGGACTTATCCAAAATCTTTGGAACAGAATCAATCCAAATAGAATTCATAAAAACACCTACTTTAAATAATAATATAAATTATTATTAGCAGTATTTTTATACTTTATTCTATTACATGTAAATTTATATTTAATATACAAATTAAAAAGAAGAAATTTGTTTTTTACTACATAGGCAATAAAAAATAACCATTCTGCTTTTGCTAGGTCGAATGGTTATTTTATCATTTCATCGGCAACACATTTCTGTGGTTCTCATTTTCTAAATATATTATACACAGGTTTTTAGATAAAGTCAAATAGATTTTTATAATAGCACGATAAAATTTGTATAGGAGATTATGATATGAAGATAATTAGTAAACAATTTCTAAATAACTATAAAAATGAAGATTATGTATGGTATGCTTGTTATGGCTCTAATATCAATTATGAAAGATTCCTGTATTATATAAATGGAGATATAAATGGGAAATATAGTACAACCAATGGTTGCAATGATAAATCAGAGCCAATAGAACAAAGGAAATATATATTTAAATGTCCTATTTATTTTGCAGGCAATAGCAAGAGATGGGATGGAGGAGGTCAAGTGTTAAGTATACTGAAGTAATAGAAAAAGGACTACTAAGTTTATATAATAAATTAGACAGCAATCAAATAAAAGATTATTTAAAGAACTAGAATATGTATTGAGTAAATAAATTATACAAAAAACAATAAAACAATAGTTGTATCTACAGTTCAGGAGGTAATAATTCACTGTAAATTTGGGGTTGTAAGGATTATAAATATATTCATAACCATTGTAGGGGCACGGCGCACCGTGCCCATTGAAATTACAGAAATTTAAACATTTACATTAATTATTCATTAAAATACATATTGGGCACATGCAATGTGCCCCTACATTTCTCTACAATTTTAAATTTACCTAAAATACATTTAACCAACTTCAATTAATTTGCTAGGTTCAAAGCGACTAGCCACAGACAAATCAATAGTTCCTCTTTTAAACCTTCTACTCTCTAATTCACTTAAAACAGTCTCATAAGCCATCTCAGGGAAATTACTCTCTTTACTCAAATGACCAAGTATAACAGTAGCCAAACCACTCTCAATCAAATCAGAAATAAGCTGACCAGCCATATTATTAGAAAGATGACCATTAGGACCTGCAATTCTACTTTTAAGTAAACTAGGATATGAGCAAATTCTTAAAACTTCAGGCTCATAATTAGACTCTAACAAAGCAAATTTACTTCCCATCAAACAACTCTTAATCTCAGGAGTTACATGACCTAAATCAGTTGCAATACTAATCTTAGTATTACCATCACTAATATTAAAACCACAAGACTCAATAGCATCATGAGGAGTTCTAAAAGGATGAATAACCAAATCACCAACAATAAAATCCTCAGAAGAATTAAAAGTATGTATATTTTTCTCATCAATCTTTTGAACCTCTTTAGGAATTTTACTCCAAGTTTTAGAATTTGCATAAACAGGAATATCAAATTTCTTAGAAAACGTTCCAACACTCTGAACATGGTCAGAATGTTCATGAGTTATCAAAATTGCATCTATTTCATTAGGGCTAACATCAATAGAATCCAACCCCTCTATAATCTTCTTAGCACTAACACCAGCATCAATCAAAATCTTAGTATTATTATTCTGAGCAAATAAACTATTACCAGTACTACCACTATATAAGCTACAAAACTTTAACATAATTACTCCGTCACTCTCTTAATATCAGCACCAAGTGCCTTAAACTTATCTTCAATATTCTCATAACCACGATCAATATACTCAATATTAGAAACTTCAGTAACACCATTAGCGGCAATACCTGCAATAATAAGAGCTGCACCAGCCCTTAAATCAGAAGCCGAAACTGGTCTACCATATAACTCTGGAACACCATCAAAAAAAGCAACATTACCTTGAGCATTAATCTTAGCACCCATTTTATTAAGTTCAGCAGTATATTGAAAACGAGACTCCCAAATACTCTCAGTAACCATGCTAGTCCCATCAGCAGTAGCCAAAACGATACCCATTTGAGACTGTAAATCTGTAGGAAAACCAGGATAAGGAAGAGTCTTAATATTTACGCACTTAGGTCTTTTATCACACCAAACTCTAAGAGTATCACCACTAATTTCCTCAACATGAGCACCCATCTCCTCAATCTTAGCAGACAAAACATCTAAATGTTTAGTAATGCAATTCTTTATAGTAATATCACCTCTAGTAGCAACAGCAGCCAACATAAAAGTACCAGCCTCAATTTGATCAGGAACGATAGAATAGGTACTACCATGAAGCTCCTTAACACCATTAATTTTAATGATATCAGTACCAGCACCATGAATATCAGCACCCATAGTATTCAAAAAGTTAGCTACGTCAACAATATGAGGCTCTTTAGCTACATTCTCAATAGTAGTAGTACCTTCAGCCAAAACAGAAGCAAGAATAGCATTAATAGTAGCTCCTACAGAAACAATATCCAAATAAATAGAATTTCCAATGAGCCCATCAGTAGTAGCAACAATCTTACCCTGTCCAATATCTACTTTAGCACCAAGAGACTCAAAAGCCTTAGCGTGTTGATCAATAGGACGAGCGCCAAGTTTACAACCACCAGGCATACCAACAACCGCTCTCTTACATCTACCAAGAAGAGCACCAATTAAATAATAAGAAGCCCTAAACTTGCTAGTCATATCTAAAGGAGCATCAATATAATTAACATTACGAGTATCAACCTCTACAGTATTAGGGGCAGTCTTAGTAATCTTAACACCCAAAGTCCTCAAAATATCACAATATATATTTATATCACTAATATTAGGTAAGTTTTCAATAGTACAAATGCCATTAACCAACAAAGTAGCAGGCAAAATAGCAACAGCAGCATTTTTAGCACCATTAATAATAACCTCACCCTCAAGTCTAGTTTTACCATTAATAACAAACTTTTCCAAGTCCAAACCTCCTTAAGTTTAAGCAATAATTAAATTTCAAATCTACTATAACATAAAAAAAAAAAAAATACAATACATTAGATTGATAATAAAAATGGAATATGATATAATATAAAAGTAAAAAATAGCTCAAGAGCGAAAGGAGAGTAAAACATGCAAGATGAAGAAGACCGAGAAGTAGAGGATCGGACAGACAAACTCCGTGTGGTGTTAATTGTAGGAGCGAGCTGGACGATTACTGGGATATGTATAATTATATTGCTATTTATGCATTTCCTAGGAAAGTAAAAGTAAAACAGGAGCAGTATACTGCTCCTGTTTTACTTTCCAGAAGAATTTGCAGTTACTGGACAATGGTTTTATTATATAAATTTGTGTATAAAAATATATAGACAAATTCTAATTAATATGGTAATATATTACAGAAAGTGAAAGAGAAGAATGAATAGAGAGATGAGGATATAAGTGAAAAAATTTAAACATTTATACAATTGAAGAAATTGCAAAAATTTTAGAGGAATTTTTAAAGAGTAAACAAGTATATCAAGTAATTTTATTTGGGTCATATGCAAAAAAATAAGAAAATCAAAAAAAGAGATAATGGAAGGAGATAAAAAATGCTAGTTTCAACAGGAGTTACAATAAGGTTTGGAAAAAGAGTTTTATTTGAAGATGTAAATATTAGATTTGGAAAAGGAAATTGTTATGGAATTATAGGAGCAAATGGAGCAGGAAAATCAACATTTTTAAAAGTATTATCAGGTGAAATAGAACCAAGTAAGGGAGAAGTTACACATGATAAAACAGAAAGATTATCAGTCCTAAAACAAGACCACTTTGCATTTGAGGACTATAAAGTATTAGATACGGTTATCATGGGAAATGAGCAATTATATAAGATAATGAAGGAAAAGGAAGAAATATATGCGAAACCTGATTTTTCAGAAGAGGATGGAATGAAAGCAGCAAAATTAGAAGAAAAATTTGCTGAACTAGATGGATGGAATGCAGAAGCGGATGCAGCAACATTATTAAATGACTTAGGAATACTAAGTGATTTACATGATAAATATATGAGAGAAATAGAAGCAAAAGACAAAGTAAAAGTATTATTAGCACAAAGTTTATTTGGAAATCCAGATATTTTATTATTAGACGAGCCTACAAACGATTTAGACTTAAAAACAATAAATTGGTTACAAGAATTCCTGATAAATTTTGAAAACACAGTAATTGTAGTATCACATGATAGATATTTTTTAAATAAAGTATGTACACATAT
>CAOKMR010000065.1 GCA_948469815.1 uncultured Clostridiaceae bacterium
ATGTTCATAGCGCGAGTAAAATTTGTTTCACAAATTTTTCACGCCCCTACACTGACATTATCTCTTTTTCTTTTTTAGAAGATATTTCGTCTATAAATGCTACTTTTTTGTCTGTTAATTTTTGTATTTTGTCTTCTGCTTGTTTTTCTTCGTCTTCTGTCATGTTTCCTTCTTTTTGTTCTTTTTTAGCCAAGTCCATTGCGTCTCTTCTTATTGCTCTTACTGCTATTTTGGCTTCTTCTGATAATTTTTTTATGTCTTTTACTATTTCTTTTCTTCTTTCTTCTGTTAGTTCTGGAAATGTTAGTCTTATTATCTTTCCATCATTATTAGGATTGATTCCTATGTCTGCTGTTAATATTGCCTTTTCTATGGCTTTTAATATACTAATATCCCATGGTTGTATAACTATCATTCTTGCTTCTGGTACTGAAATTCCTGCTACTTGATTTATAGGTGTTGGTACTCCATAATAGTCTACTTTAACTTTATTTAATATTGCTGGGTTTGCTCTCCCTGCTCTTATTTCTGCAAAGTTTTCTTCTAAAACATTTATTGTTTTTTCCATTTTTTCTTCAATTTGATTATAATCCATAATTTATCTTCCTTTCAATATATTCTTATAGAACATTGTAAATGTACTCATCTTAATTTATTGTAAATTTCTTTTGGCGAACGCCCAAAGGGCGTCCCTACATATCTTTATTTCTCAAATTTTTTTATATATATTACCTATTTTACGATTGTACCTATATGTTCTCCTTTTACGATTTTTACTATGTTTTCTGGTTTTGCTATTTCAAATACCATTAATGGTATTTGGTTGTCTCTACATAGTGATGTTGCTGTTGAGTCCATTACTTTTAAGTCTTTGTCTAGTATATCTATATATGATATTTCGTCATATTTAATTGCTGTTTTATCTATTTTTGGATCTGCTGAGTATACTCCATCTATTGTTTTTGCAAGTAATATTATGTCTGCATTTATTTCTGCTGCTCTTAGTGCTGCTCCTGTGTCTGTTGAAAAATATGGGTGCCCTGTTCCACAAGCAAATATTACAACTCTCCCTTTTTGTAAATGTTTGTCTGCTTTTCTTTTTATATATGGTTCTGCAATTTCTCTCATTTCTATTGCTGTTTGTACTCTAGTATTAACTCCCCTAGCCTCTAAACAATCTTGTAGTGCTAAAGAGTTCATTGTTGTAGCTAACATTCCCATATAGTCTGAGGTTGTTCTTTCCATTTCATGACCATATCTTCCTCGCCAGAAATTACCTCCTCCTACAACAATAGCTACTTCTACTCCTAAGTCTACTACTTTTTTTATTTGGTCACAAATACTACCAATAACATCTGCATATACTCCTGTTTTATTGTCTCCTGCTAATGCCTCTCCACTAAGCTTTAAAAGTATACGCTTATACACAGCTTCACTCATATTTTACATCCTTTCTTATATTTAAATATATTAATTTTTTTATATTATATCGTAAAATTTTGATAATAGCAATATAAAGAAAAAAAAGAGTATAAATTTTACTCTTTTTTCTAGTTAAGCATTGTAACAATTATTTGAGTTCTGCCCTCATGAGTTTATGACTGGCTTCATCAATATAGAAAGCAGTATAGCTCTCAGCCAATTTCGACGATTGTTTCATTGGGGATTGTTCTTTATAAAAAGAGTGTTCTTCCCTTGGTAATTGCTCTCCAACAAATGAGTGTTCAACTCTTTTGTTAGCATATCGCTTTTCAAGTTGTTGTTTCACTTCATATTCATCAATCATTTCTTCTTCCTCCTAATTTTTTATTACTTTGCCAAACATTTTACTACACTTAACTATTTTGTATTATATCATATATAGCCTAAAAAGTCCACCACATGAGCAAAACTGTATGAGTTTTTTTGACTGGGGAATCCCATAGATTTCAACATTTTTAAGCTCTAAGGCATAATTTGATTTAATTAACATACCACAACTCATTCGTGACGAACCATACTGATAAGCCTGCCTCCACGGGGGCTTTTTTATTTTACAACATTAGTTCCAAATTGGAAAAGAATTGTTATTTGGCTAGGCAGACGAAATTGAAATCAATGAGGCGTACTGGTGTACGTTGATTTGATTTCAATTGAAGTCTAACAACGCCAAATGGCAATTATTTTTCAATTTTTTACACCTCTGTGATGTCGACCACATCAATCTCCTCCTCAGATTTTGTATCTTCTATTGCTTCATATAATGCATTAGCTGTATCAAGAGAGGTAAAACATGGTATTTTACATTCTACTGCTAAACGTCTTATTTTGAAACCATCTCTACTTGATTCTTTTCCTTTTGTTGGAGTATTAATTATAAAATTAATTTTTCCTGATTCAACTAAATTTGGTATGCTTTCTGCACCTTCCCATATTTTTTCTAACATATATGTCTCTATTCCATTTTGCTTTAAGAAATTTGCTGTTCCTTTTGTTGCATATATCTTAAATCCTCTATTAAAGAGTTTCTTTGCTAGTGGAAGCACCTCTTCTTTGTCTTTATCTCTTACAGTTATTAATATATTTCCTTCTTTTGGAATACTTACTCCACTTGCAATAAATGCCTTAACTATTGCATCTGTGAAGTCTTTTGCTACTCCTAAAACTTCTCCTGTTGATTTCATTTCTGGTCCTAAACTTGTATCTGCATTTTTTATTTTTTCAAAAGAGAATACTGGCATTTTTATTGCAACATATTCACTGCGTTTATATACTCCTGTTCCATATTCCATGTCTTTTAATTTTTCTCCAAAGATTACTCTTGTTGCTATATCTATTACAGGTAAATTTGTAACTTTGCTTATGTATGGAACTGTTCTACTTGAACGTGGATTTACCTCTATTATATATACCTCATTATTTTGTAATATGAATTGAATGTTCATCATCCCTATTACATTTAATTCTTTAGCCAACAATTTAGTATATTCAACTATTTTGTCCGCAGATTCTTTATTTACATTTTGTGTTGGATATACTGATATACTATCTCCTGAATGTACTCCTGTTCTTTCTAGTAATTCCATAATTCCTGGAATTAAAACATCTTCTCCATCACAAATTGCATCAACTTCTATTTCTTTTCCCATGATATATTTATCTACTAATATTGGATGTTCTTGTGCTATTTTGTTTATTTCTTGTATTAATTTTTCTATATCTATATCATCATATGCAATTGCCATTCCTTGTCCTCCAAGTACATATGAAGGTCTAACAAGTACTGGATATCCTAATTTATTAGCAATTTCCTTTGCTTCTGTAACTGTATATACTGTTCCTCCTTGTGGTCTAGTTATATTGCAATTATTTAAAACTTGGTCAAATAACTCTCTGTCTTCTGCTCTGTCCATATTTTCTTCTGATGTACCTAAAATTTTAACTCCCATATCTTTTAATGCCCTAGTTAATTTAATTGCTGTTTGTCCACCAAATTGTACTATTGCTCCATATGGCTTTTCTACATTTATAATGTTTTCTACATCTTCTGGTGTTAATGGTTCAAAGTAAAGTTTGTCTGCTATATCAAAGTCTGTGCTTACTGTTTCTGGATTATTATTTATTATTATTGTTTCAAATCCTTTTCTCTTTAATGCCCATACTGCATGAACACTACAATAATCAAATTCGATTCCTTGTCCTATTCTAATTGGTCCTGAACCTAATACTACTACTTTTTTCTTATCTGTTTTCCTATCTGCTTCATTATCATCATCATAACTTGAATAATAATATGGTGTTTTTGCTTCAAATTCTGCCGCACATGTATCAACCATTTTGAAATTAGCTAGTATTTTATTTTCTTCTCTTATTTTCTTTATTTCTTCTAAACTAACTTTTGTTAAATTTGATATTACTTTGTCTGTATATCCATATTTTTTAGCCTTTTTTATTAAATTAACATCTAATTTAGAGCTTTGTAACTCATTTTCAATATTTACTAAATTATTTATTTTGCTTATGAAAAACTTATCAATTTTAGTTATTTCATGTATTTGGTCTATTGTCATTCCACGTCTTAGGTTTTCTGCAATAACCCAAATTCTTTCATTGTTTACTTTCTTTAATTCTTCTCTTATTTCCTCTTTAGAATAAGAATTTAATTTTGGTAAAATTAGACTGTCTATGTTTTCTTCTAGTGAACGTATTGCTTTCATAAGTCCTGCTTCTAAAGTAGGTGCTATTGCCATAACTTCTCCTGTTGCTTTCATTTGAGTTCCTAAGTCTCTATCAGCTGTTAAAAATTTACTAAATGGCCATTTTGGAATTTTTAATACTACATAGTCTAATACAGGTTCAAAACATGCATAAGTTTTTCCTGTTACTGCATTTTTTATTTCATCTAAGGTATAGCCTATAGCAATTTTTGCTGCTACTTTTGCTATTGGATATCCTGTTGCTTTTGAGGCTAATGCTGAAGAACGGCTAACTCTTGGGTTTACTTCAATTACTGCATATTCAAAACTATTTGGATTTAGAGCAAATTGAACATTGCATCCGCCTTCAATTTTTAATGCTGATATAATTTTTATTGCTGAACTTCTTAACATTTGATATTCTTTGTCTGCTAAAGTTTGTGATGGTGCAACTACAATACTGTCTCCTGTGTGAACACCTACTGGGTCTATATTTTCCATATTACATACTGTAATACAATTTCCTTTACTGTCTCTAATTACTTCATATTCAACTTCTTTCCATCCAGAGATACATTTTTCTACTAATACTTGATGAACTCTTGAAAGTCTTAAACCACTTTCACATATTTCATTAAATTGAGCTTCTGTATATGCAATTCCTCCTCCAGTTCCACCTAAAGTATATGCTGGTCTTATTATTACTGGAAGCCCTATCTCTCTTGCAAAATTAAGTCCTGATTGTAAATCTGTTACTACTTTACTTGCAATACATGGTTCGTTTATAGATTCCATCATATCTTTAAAGGCTTGCCTATCTTCTGCGTTTTTTATTCCTTCTGGTGATGTTCCTAAAAGTTTTACTTTCTTTTCTTCTAAATATCCAGATTCTGCAAGTTCCATTGCTATATTTAGTCCTGTTTGCCCTCCTAAATTTGGTAATATACTATCTGGATTTTCTTTTTCAATTATTTTCTTAACAGTTTTTACTGTAAGTGGTTCTATGTATATTTTATCTGCCATATTTTTGTCTGTCATTATTGTTGCTGGGTTTGAGTTTACTAATACTACTTCTAATCCCTCTTTTTTTAATTCTACACATGCTTGGGTTCCTGCATAATCGAATTCTGCTGCTTGCCCTATTATTATTGGTCCTGATCCTATTACTAATACTTTTTTTATTTGTTTGTTTTTTGGCATAATCCTATTCTTTCCTTTCCATTTGTTAAAAAATAATTGCTACCAATTCTTTTTTAACTTTTAATTTTGTATATGCAATTAATATCTAAGTTCTAAGTTCTATCTTCTATTCTCGCCAGAAATTCATCAAATAGATATGCACAGTCCTGTGGTCCTGGGCATGCTTCTGGATGAAATTGTACTGTGAATATATTTTTACCTTTATAGTTTAATCCTTCAATTGTTCCATCGTTTACATTTATATATGATACCTCTGCAATGTCTTTATTTATTGAATCTTCTTTTACGTAATATCCATGATTTTGTGAGGTTATACAAATTTTACCAGTTTTTAATTCTTTTACTGGATGATTTGGTCCACGATGTCCATATTTTAGTTTTGCAGTAGTTGCTCCTGTTGCTAATGCCATTAGTTGATGTCCTAAGCAAATTCCCATTATTGGTATATCCGATTTATATAGCTTTTTAATATTATCTATTGCTATTTTACAATCTTCTGGATCCCCTGGTCCATTTGATAATAAAATTCCATCGAAATTTCCTTCTAAAATTGTTTCTGCTGATATATCTTGTGGGAAGACTGTAACTGTACAGTCTCTATTTACTAATGACCTTATGATATTTTCTTTACATCCAAAGTCTATTAAAGCTATTTTATGTCTTCCTTCTCCAAATTCTCTAATATGTCTATTTGATACTTCACCTACTACATTTGGAAAAGTATATTCTTTTATTTCTTTTATTATTTCTTGTAAATTAGATATATCCGAAACTAGTTTTCCTCTCATTGTACCACTGTCTCTTAAAAGTTTTGTTAATTTTCTTGTATTTACATTCATTAAACCGTGGTATATCGTTAGCTTTTAGATAGTCATTTAAGTTTGTTTCTGCTCTAAAATTGCTTTCTAATTCTGCTAATTCATGTATGAAAATAGCCTTTATCCACATTTTTCTTGATTCAACATCATTTGTTATTATTCCATAATTTCCTATTAATGGATATGTTAATGTAACTCCTTGTCCTGCATATGATGGGTCTGTGAATATTTCTAAATATCCTGTCATTGATGTATTAAATACCACTTCACATACAGTATCTCTTTCTGAGCCTATTCTGTTTCCTTCAAATATTTCTCCATTTTCTAAGACTAAATATCCTTTTTTCATTATATACCTCTCTTATTTACATAAACTTTTCTAAAAAAGAAGAGCTATCAAGCTCTTCTTAATATTATTGATTTAATTGTTTTTTAACTTCTTCTGCAAAATTTTCTTCTTTCTTTTCAATACCTTCACCTTTTTCAAATCTTGCAAATTCTAATACACTTGCTTTTTTTGAAGCAAGTAAATCTTTAATCTTCATATCTGGATTTTTTACAAATGCTTGATCTACTAGGCAAATTTCTTCATAGAATTTTCCTAGTCTTCCTTGAACTATTTTTTCTGCTATTGCTTCAGGCTTTCCTTCATTCATAGCTTGAACTTTTAATATTTCCATTTCTTTATTTAATCTTTCTTCTGGAACTGCTTTTTCGTCAATGAATTCTGCTTTGGCAGCAGCTATTTGCATACATACATCTTTGGCAAGTTCTTCATCTGCATTTTCCATAGAAACTAATACACCTATTTTTCCATCTCCATGTATATATTTTGCAACAATACCATTTGATGTAAATCTTTCAAATCTTCTTATTGATAAATTTTCTCCAATTTTTGCAATTTTTTCTGTTAAAACTTCTTTAACAGTTTTTGATGAATCAGATATAGATACTTGATTTAATAATTCTTCAACGTCTTTTGGATTATTTTCAACTATTTGTTTTGCAACATCTTCTGCAAATCCTCTAAATTCTGCATTTTGAGCTACGAAATCTGTTTCTGCATTAACTTCAACTACTGCTCCTGTTTTTCCATCTTCTGAAATGAATGCTGTAACAACACCTTCTGCTGCAATTCTATCAGCTTTTTTAGCTGCTTTTGTAATTCCTCTTTCACGAAGAAGTTCTATTGCTTTTTCCATATCTCCATCAGTTTCTGTTAAAACCTTTTTACATTCCATCATTCCTGCATCTGTCTTTTTTCTCAATTCCATTACTTGTGCTGCTGTAATAGCCATTATAATCATCCTTTCTTTTTTAACATAAGGGCACGGCCCACCGTGTCCCTACATTTTTATTTTTACCATTTTTCTTAAACAAAGTCACAAAATCTATATTATTATTCTTTGTCTGTATTTTCTTCACTATCTGCAACTACTTCTTCAATGCTTTTTGTCTCTTCTGTGTTGCTTTCTTCTTCCTCTTTGTTTTCACTTGCAAATAAGTTTTCTGTTCCTAATACTTCCCCTTGTTTAGCTTCGATTACTGCATTTGCCATAACTGTTGCTATTAATTTTACTGAACGTATAGCATCATCATTTCCTGGTATTGGGTAATCTACATCTTCTGGTGAACAGTTTGTATCAACAATACCTACTACTGGTATGTTTAATTTTTTAGCTTCTAATATTGCTGTTTTTTCTTTATTTGGATCTACTATAAAGATAAGTCCTGGTAATTCATTCATTTCTTTGATTCCACCAAGGTTTTTTTCTAGTTTTTCCATTTCCTTCTTTAATCCAATAACTTCTTTTTTTGGTAAAACATCAAATGTTCCATCTTCTTGCATTTTTTCTAATTCTTTTAGTCTTTGTACTCTTGCTTTAATTGTTTCAAAGTTTGTAAGCATTCCACCTAACCATCTTTGGTCAACATAGTACATATCACACATTAATGCTGCTTCTTTCATACATTCTTGTGCTTGTTTTTTTGTTCCTACAAATAGAACTGTTTTTCCTTCCTCTACTTGTTCTTTGATGAATTCATATGCTTCATCAATCTTTTTTGATGTTTTTTGTAAATCGATAATATGGATACCATTTCTAGCTTGATATATAAATTCAGCCATTTTAGGGTTCCATCTTCTTGTTTGATGTCCGAAATGAACACCTGCTTCTAGTAATTGTTTCATTGCAACTACTGCCATTTTTTATTCCTCCTTTTAGTTTTAGCTTCCATAAGATTTTAAACACTTGTACAAACTTATTATAAAGCACCTATACAAGCTAGTCTTATGTGCAAATTTTTTAACCTCGAGTATTATACCATGAAACATAACATCAATGCAATAGTTTTATTAAAAAATTTTTGCATCGTAACATTATGTTGATTTATTTTTTGGCTAATTGTAATATAATATGGATATAATCTATTTTTCAGACAATAATTTTATTAATCTAGTATTTTTGTATATCTTTTCTCTTCCTATTTTTTCTGATTCTAAAAGACCTATTTCTTCTAGTTGATTTAAATAGGAAGTTGCAGTAATTCTTTTTACATTACATGTTCCTTCTATATATGATATTTTAGTATAAACTTCATAAAACAAACTTTCTAATAGTTCCTTTGAGTAAATTTTAGGTAATTTCGTTCTAAATTCTTCTTTATAATTTTTCATTTCAGTTTGAATTTTTTCAATTAACTCTATTGTTTCTTTAGAAGTAATTTCAATACCTTTTAGAATGTATAAAATCCACTCTTCGAAATTACTACTATTTCTAACTTCGTTAAATAATTTGTAATATTCTTGTTTACTTTCGTTTATATATTTACTTAAGTACAGAATTGGACTATCAATAAGTTTATTTAACACTAGATAAAGTATATTAAGTATTCTGCCTGTCCTTCCATTTCCATCATAAAAAGGATGGATACTTTCAAATTGATAATGTATTAAGCAAACCTTTATTAATGGATCTATACTATCTTCATTATTATTAATGAAATCTTCTAAATTCTTTAGATATTCTCTTATTTCTTGTTCATTTTGAGGAGGTGTATATATTGTTTCTCCTGTGATAGAATTTTTAAGTTCTGTTCCTGGTAACTTTCTAATTCCAGCATTGTTGTGTTCAATAATTCCTTGAATTTTAACAATAGTATTTGTATTAATAAAATTATCTTTTTTTATTTGCTCGTAACCAATCCATATAGCATTTCTATAATCTACAACTTCTTTGGCATTTTCTTCTTTATAACCACTTTCTGTTAGCACTTTATAAATATCATCATGTGTTGTAACAATATTTTCGATAGCACTACTATCTTTAGCTTCATTAATTGTTACTGCATTTATTAGAATATGCATATTGGGAATAGTATTTGAAAATCCTTTTAATTCTGCTAGAGCTCTTGATGATAAAGTTAATTGTTCTAAAATTTTATTTGTTTTTAAATTAATATTTTTATATGGTAACATTTCTAATTTCATATTTTTTCCTCCATATATATAAAATATCATAAATTTTATACATTTACAATGAACATGTATAAAAAAACGAAAAAATTATACATGTTTTCAGAATATGTATAATTTTTGATTTTTGTTACAACATTTTTTTTGCAATTGCTTAATACTACTCTCATTAATAATTCTTGGTTTGTATTATCAAATTTTTATGCAAATAGGCATAAAAGAGCACAATCTTAAAAGATGTTAGAAATCTCATCAACGTTGATTTTTCATTAAAAACAGAACTCTACAGGATATCAAAAAAAATTTTTGCATTGTTTTTGTATTGTTTTAACATTAGTTAGTGTAAAATAAATTCGGGAAAATTAAATTGATAAAAAATAAGATACCCA
>CAOKMR010000066.1 GCA_948469815.1 uncultured Clostridiaceae bacterium
ACGCATAGATATTATACGCTATTTATTTTTATTTGTCAAATTTTGGAGTTATTCTTCTCTTTTCTATGGTTTTAATGCTGTAATTGGTACAATCAATCTTTTTCTATATTCTTTTTCATCAATTGCCATTTCAATCACCTCTCCATTAAAGATAGCACTTTTCCAATAAATAATCAATATGTAGTCGACACTTTTTAACAAATTTGGTCGACACTTTTTAAGAGGTCTGTACCAATATGGACGGAGAATTTTTGATACATTCTCCGTCCTCATTGACTTTTTCACATTAAAATCTCTATTTCAAATATTTGCCCATTGTCTATTAAAGGTATTTCTGTTTCTTCTTTTCCGTTTACATACATTTTTTCTACTCCTGTATTTTTTCCGTTTAGGTTTTTTACTTTAATGTTATATATAGTTTTTTTATATTTATATTGTATACTGTATTCTTTCCATTCACTTGGTATACATGGTTCTATTTTTATTTTTCCTTCTTCGATTTTCAGTCCTAGTATATATTCTATTCCTGCTCTATAATACCAACTTGATGACCCTGTATACCAGGTCCAACCTCCTCGTCCTAATAAGTCTGTTCCTCCATATACGTCTGCTGCTATTACGTATGGCTCTACTTTGTATTTGTTTGCTTCATCTTTTGTTTTTGCATGTTCTATTGGATTTATCATTCTGTAATATTCATATGCTTTGTTTCCAAATCCTAATAGAGTTTCTGCAATTATTGCCCAGATTGCTGCATGTGTATATTGTCCTCCATTTTCCCTTACTCCTGGTAAATACATTTTTATATATCCTGGTTCTAAGTTGCTTTTATCAAATGGTGGGTCTAACAGCTTTATTATTCCTGTTTCTCTATCTACTAAGTGATTCTCTAAACTTTCCATTGATATATATTTTTTGTCATTGTCTCCTGCATTTGATATTACTGACCAAGATTGGGCAATACTGTCTATTCTACATTCTTCGTTTTCTATTGTTCCTAGTATATTTCCATCGTCCATAAATGCTCTTTTGTACCAACGTCCATCCCATCCTGCTGTGTTTAATGCTTTTTTTAGTTCTTGTTTTTTCTGTTCATATTTTTGTATTTTTTCTTTTACATCTTCATCTTCCATTTCACTCATTAATTCTATAAATCTATCTAATATAGTGTATAGGAAGAATCCTAGCCATACACTTTCTCCTTTTCCTTTTACTCCTACTCTACTAAATCCATCGTTCCAGTCTCCACAACCAATTTTTGGTAGCCCATTTTCTCCAAATTCCAATGATTTTTCTATTGCTCTTATACAATGCTTAAATACGTTTTCTTTTATATCTGATGGTTGGTGGATGTCATATATTTCAACTTGATTATCTTCTAATGGATTTCCACTTAAATATTCTACTTCTTGTTTTAATATATCTTTATCTCCTGTGGTTTTTATATATTCTGCTACTGCATATGGTAACCATAATAAATCGTCTGAGAATCTTGTTCTTATTCCTCTTTTTGTTTCTTCATGCCACCAGTGTTCTACATCTCCTTCTATAAATTGATGTGCACATTGTTTTATAATTTGATTTCTTGTTGTTTCTGATTCTATATATTTTAGCCCTAGTGAGTCTTGTAATTGGTCTCTAAATCCTATTGCTCCTCCTGATTGGTAGAAAGCTGATCTTCCCCATAACCTGCATGCTATGGTTTGATATAATAGCCATCCATTTAACATTATATTGATTGATTCTGATGGTGTTTTCACTTGTATTCTTGATAGTTTTTCTTTCCAGAATTCTTTTGTTTCTGTTAATTCTTTTTTACATTTTTTTATATCTGAGTATTTATATGCTAAATCTTGTACTTCTAATGATTTTTCTCCTTCCCCTATTATTAATGATATTTCTTTGTTTTCATATGGAGAAATTTTTATATCCATTTGTATTGCTATACATGAGTTATTGCCTAATGAGTTTTCGTTTGTTAAAGAAATTTTTTCTAATCCTTCTGGTGCTCCAATACTTCCATTTCCTATGAAACTCACTTTATTTCCTGTATATGAGTTTATTGGTTCACTACTTGATATAAATACTGTTTTACTTATTCCATTTCCATATAAATTTTCTGCTGATATTAAATTCGCATTTTTATTAAAATTGATGTCTATATATCCATTTGATTTTAGTTCTTCTTCGCCTAATACTGGTTTTATATAATATACTAAGCTTAGGTTTTTCTTATCTTGTGTTGTATTTTTTAAATTTAATATATTTACTTTTACACTATCTTTGGTTGGAACAAATACCTCTACCTCTTGTGTTATCCCACAATTTGAATGATAATATTTCGCATATCCAAATCCATATATTACTGAATATTCATTTTCATCTGGTTTTGGCATTTTTCCTACAGACCAGCTTTCCATTAAGTCTTTATCTCTTATATATATTATTTCTGACGGTTCATCTGTTATACCATTATTTGACCAAGCAGTTATCTTGTTTAATTTACTGTTCCTACTCCAAGTACATCCACCCATATTGTTTGTGACTAATGTTCCAAATTTTTCATTTGCCATTATATGGCTCCATACCGTAGGTATTGGATTGTGTATGTTTTGCTTTATTCTATACTCTGTTCCGTCTTCTGAAAATCCTCCATATTCATTATAATATTTTAGATTTTTCACATTAAAGTAATTGTTTATATTTTCAAATTCAGGTTTTATTATATTTTCCTTTTTGTCTTGTGCTATATCTTTTATTGAGTATAGATAGTCTTCTTCTAATTCGTTTAATACATTTCTTATGCTTCCTTTGTTTGCTTCTATTATAAAGTTTGCTCTTAAAACAAATAAGTCTATGTCTTCTTTATCATCTATAATAAATATACCTGAGTTTAATAAATACGATAATTGTGTGTTTGCAACTTCTTTAAAGATTTCTTCTCTTAAATATTTTTCATATGAATTCTTTTCTTCATCTAATATTATTAAATCAAATTTTATATTTCTTGTTCTGAAAAATTCATATGCTTTTAATATTTCTCTTACTACTGATATATTGTCTATACTTTTTATTCTTAGTAGAACTATTGGTAAGTCTCCTGATATTCCATATTTCCATAATTCTTCTTGTGAATGTTTTGTTTTTGATATCTTATTTGTATATAATCTTTTAATAGGATTTTGGAATATTATATATGGTAACATTCTTTGGTAGTCTTTTAGGTTTTTACTAGAGACTCTTAGATATTTTGCTTCTTCTTCTACTCTTACTCTTGAAAGTTCATATTCTCTTTCTATATTTTCCTCGTTTAAATAATAGTCTATATTTTCTAATATTTCTTGTTTATCAAAAGAGGCTGTAATTACAAAGTTTAATGAGATTTTTTCATTTTTCGGTATTTTTACGGTCCTCCTAAATGCAATTACTGGTTCCACTTGTCTTGTCATTTTCTTAGAAAATGGTATTGAATTTTCCACATATTTATCCACAGTATTACCATTAACTTCATATTCTAATTCTCCTATGGTATTTGCTTCATCTGTATAAAAATATGTTCCGACATATAATTCTTCTTCATTATCTCTTTTGTTTCTTTTGATTAATATTGCTTGTTTGTCTTCTAGGAATTCATATCTTAAACCTAAATTATTAAATGCTCTATGAGAATAGTCTTGCTCAAGCTTTGATAATATTGGCTCGAAGACTGATGATATTTCTATTGTTTCATCTATATTTGAGTTATTTTTTAAGGTTATTTTCCTTATTTCTGTTCCTGTGCTTTGTGCTACAACTATGTCTTGTGTTGTTTCAATGTTTTCATCTGTTCTTATAAATTTGTTTCTGTCTGGTGCAAAGCTTATACTATATTTGTCTGTTTTGTCTTTTAGTCCGTCCATATTTGCTTTCCATATTTTATTTGTTCTTATATTTTTTATATAGAAATAGATTCCACCTTTTTTATCATTTGTTTCTTTAAATCTATTTATGGCTATATCTTTATAGGTGCTATATCCTTCACCTTTTGCATTTATTATGACATTATAGTTTTCGTTTGATATAACATTTGCAGGCACTAAGTTTTCGTTTATTTTTGTATAAACATTTTCTTCATAACTGTCATATCCTTTATATTTCATTTTTTCAATTTTCTCCTTCTTTTCCTTTGTTATTAACATGTTTTCTGGCATTCTTTCTTGTAACAAAATGTCTATTGCTTCTATTTCTGGATTCTTCATAAATCTCTTTTGTAATATATTATTGTTAAATAAGTTATTTATTGATAATAATATCAAGCCTTGATGATGTGCCATATATGTCTTTACTGGCACACTTCGACTATTTTTATTTAGTCTTTCTGGTGTATAATCTATTGATTCGTAAAATCCATATTTTCCTAACATTTCTTGTGCTTCAAGTTTCTTTATATTTTCTAATACCTCTCTTGGGTAATCATTTATAGCAAGTATCGAACCATATGCTGAAACTACCATTTCATCTGCTAGTCCTCTTTTTAATCCTAACCATGGAATTCCAAAAGCTTTATATTGATAATTATTGTTTAAATCTTTCATATTAAAGGCTGATTCACTAATTCCCCATGGTATCCCTAATTTGTCTGTATATTCTCTTTGGCTTTTTACCATGAATTTACATGATTCATCTATTAAACTTCCTGGATATTTTACAATATTAACATGTGGCATTAAATATTCAAATGCTGTACCAGACCATGAGATAAGTCCTTTATAATTATTCATTTCTGTAAGAGTTCTACTTAAACTTGACCAATGCTTTTCTGGAATATCCCTTTTAGCAATTGCTACAAAACTTGCTTGCCTTGCCTCTGAAGCCAGTAAGTCATAATAGGTATCTGTTAGTTTGTTTTCTTCAATATTAAATCCTATTGACAAAAGCATTTTTTCTTCATCATATAATACTTTAAAGTCTGTATTATCTATTATTCTATCTATTTCTTCTATTAAAACTCTTATTCTGTCTTTATATTGAGTATATTCCTTTTCTTTTAAAAATTGTTTTACTGTATATAAAAATCCTATAAAGTTTCCACTGTCTACTGTTGATATATACCTTGGTATTAAAGGTTCTAATGTCTTTGTATTGTACCAATTATATAAATGTCCATTCCATTTTGGCAATCTCGAAATTACTCCTATCGTAATCTCTAATTTTGTAATAGCATTTTCTAAATCTATATATTTTAAGTCATATGCTGATATAATGGCTAGTAATCCTAAGGCAATATTTGTTGATGATGTTCTATATACTACCTTTTGTTTTCTATCTTCTTGATAATTATCTGGTGGCAAATAATTATTTTCTTTATTTATATTTTGATTAAAATATTCCCAGGTATCCTTTCCTACTCTTTTTAAATATTCTTTTTCATCTTCATTTAATTTTGTAATTGATATTTCTTGGGTGTTCTCTTTACTAATATACCAACACATCGCTGGTGCTATTGTCCATATTACCCCTATTATAATTGCTGGTGGCATGTATAATACTGCTAAAATCATTGTCAATATTCCAATTAATGTATTTGCCCACATATTAATATAATAGTTTTTTATACCATTTTTTGCTTTCTTTTCTGCTTGTTCAGAAGTTGTCCATTCTAATAGATATTTATGTGATACTGTCATTCTGTAAATTGTTTTTATGATTGCTTTTAATGATATATATGCTTTATATGGAAGTACTGAAAATTCTACCAATGCTCTTAGAAAACTTGCTTGCAATCCTCCTATACTTTTTGAGAAACTTTTTTGTTTTTTTATTCCTTCTTGTTTGAATACTATATAATTTATATAGTCTAATATTGTTGGCATTATTATACTTAATATTGATATTGTTAATGGTATACTGATTTTTGCTCCTATAAATATTTTTAAAAATAGCAATAGTATTATGTTTATAAATGCTGTAATTTCTAGTAGACTTCTTCTCAAATTATCTATAATTTTAAATTTTGATAATAAATTCATTCTTGAATTTTTTATCCATTTTACAATTTGCCAATCTCCTCTAATCCATCTTTCTTGTCTAGTTATAAATGTATTGAAACTACTTGGATAACCATCTAATAATAAAATATCTGATACTAATGCACATCTTAAATAATTTCCTTCTAATAAGTCATGGCTTAATACTGTGTTTTCTGGTATTTGATTTTTTAAAATTATTGAAAATGTCTCTAAATCATAGATACCTTTTCCTGTAAATATTCCTTCATCAAAATTATCTTGATATATGTCTGATATTGCATTTGTATATGAGTCTGTTCCCCCCATTCCTGCAAATATTTCCACAAATTTGCTTTTTTTACTAGATATTAAATCTATTCCTACTCTTGGTTGCATTAATGCATGTCCTGATATTATTTTTCTTTTTTCATTATCTAATTCTGGTACATTTAATATATGTGCCATTGCTGATACTAATTGTATTCCAGAGTTTAAGACTAAGTTCGTGTCTGCATCTAGTGTTATTATATATTTAATTTTTGGAAGTTTATTTTGTCTTTTTATCTTCCAATCATTTATAGTGTTAACTCTAAATACATTATTTAAGTTTCCTAAAAGATATTCATTAAATTGATTTAATAGTCCTCTTTTTCTTTCCCATCCTAGAAATTGCTCCTCTTTACCATTCCACAGCCTATTTCTATATACAAAATTGAAAATTGGTAGTCCCTCTTTTTGATATTTAGAATTAAGCATTTTTAGTGCTATTTCTGCACTTTCTATTATTTTCTCATCATATGGCTCTTTTTTGTTTTTTGATGAGGTACAATCTCCTAATAATGTAAAATATAAGTTTTCACTTTTATTTGCTAAATAAAATACTTCTAATTTTTCTAGAAGTGCTTTTGTTTTTTCTCCACTATCTAAAACTGTTGGTATTACTACCATTGTTGTGTATTCTTCTGGTATTCCTTTCGAAAAATCCATTTTAGGAATTAATTTTGGTTTCACTACTTTATTTAATATTGTTTGTATTACTTTTATAACTGCTTCACTTACTGGAATTAATATTAATATGAATTCGATTATTATTAAAATTATATTTTGTATTGGCGAACGAGCAATGCTCGCCCCTACATTATTTGTTATTATTGGCGGGCACATGCAATGTGCCCCTACAATACCTGCAAGGATTAATGAAATAATTGATATTACTGATATATACAGTCCCACTTTGTTATTATTTTTTTTAGATTTTATTTGTAATATATTATATAATTCTTCTATACCATTGTCTATTAGGTAATATCCTATATGTGCCTTTTTGACACTTCCTTCTTTTTCATATACGCTATTTGCTAGTTCTAATGCCTTTTGGGATATATATATTTCTGACAGTTTTATTTTTTTAGATATCTCTTTTACTTTATTTCTGTAGTATTCTTTTGTTGTATAATCCATATTATCATATACATTTACTGGATCTTGTTTTAGTATTTCTTCTACTCCGTTTATGCTTTCAAATACTTTCACAAAATTCATTCTTTGTAACTCATGTATACTTTTTATTGAATTTCCTAGTGAAACCTTTTTGATAGCAATATCATAATGCTCCTTTTTGCTCACTTCTTCTACCGTGAAACCTTGCTTTTTAACTTCTTCCTCTAATATGTTCAAATATGGTATTCCTTGTCTTCCATATTTCTTTAATTTATATGATAGATACTCTATAAACTGATATCTATTTCCTCCAATGTCTACATTTTTTGTATCATATACAACTTTAAATTGTTGATCCTCTTTTGGCTTCTTCTCCAAGAATCTTTCTACTAAACTTTCTACTTTTAATTTCTGTAGTTGTGATGAATAGATGCTTTCACATATTCTTCTAATTTTTTCTATTAAGACAATTTTAAAGAATAGGTTTATATCCCATATTTCTTCCATATTTAAGGTCTTTTTAGTTTGGTAACTTTTCAAAAGTTCTTTTATATTTTCTATTTCTAATTTACCATCTGTGTATAATATAATTTCCGCTGCCAAACAATATATTCTAGCATACCCCTTGTATTCTCCATTTGCTATTCCTACAAAATTTCTATATTTTTTTAATGGCAATTCTTTAATTATTCCTTTTACTGTTTCTTCAATTATATAATAATTATCTAATAACCACTCACCTGCTGGATGAATTTGTACCCCTGTTTTTAAATTTACATTTAATATATCATAGGTTTTTGTAATATAACTAAAATTATCCTTTAGTCTAGGTATTGGATATGTTTCTTTACTTGATTTGGAACATAATATATGCTCTGATGCAAGATTCTCTAAGTATTTTTGTAATTGATTTCTATCTAAAACAATTCCATTGACATTAAATGGTAACATATTTTCACTTCCTAAAAGTATTATTTTAGTTAGTTTGACCTTATTTGGAAATTTTTATGCATATTGTCATACAATAAAAATGATATCATTCAAAATTTATATAAAAATCTAATATGTTACGAATTTCATTTTTTAAAGGGCACGGTACTCCGTGCCCTCACATTAATTTTAAATGTTTTTTAATTAATGTAATTTGTATGATTTCTGCCTTCTAGAACCCTCCGTCAGCCTTTGGCTGACACCTCCCTTAGATAAGGGAGGCAAGCCTTTTTATTTTAGGAATTTTATGTCTTTTGTTTGTGGTTCTTTTCTTTTTGTCACATATATTGTTATATAGCCACTGATTCCTAATGCTGTTATTATCATGATTATTACTATTATACTTACTACTTCTCCTGTTTTTATGTTTATTACTATTGTTGTTTCTCCTATATTGTCTTCTTCGTTTGTGTCTTTGAAGTTTGCTGCATTTCCTGTTTCTTCTATTTTGGCTATGCCTGTTTTTACTCCTAGGTTATTTTCTCCATTTTTCCATCTTAATATTACTTCTAGGTTTTTGCTTTCTCCTGCTTCTAATTCTACTTTTGTTTCTAGGGTTCTGTCTCTATTTACTTCCCAGTATTCTGGTATGTATTCTATTTCATATCCTTCTGGGATTAGTTCTAATATTTTACTGCTTCCTCCTAGTTCGCCTGTGTTTGTTACTTTTATGTTGTATTTTACTATTACATCTGTGCTTTTTATGTCGTCTTTTTTTACTTCTAGTTTTGCTGTGTTCTTATTGTTTATATTAATGTTTTTTCCGTTTAATGTTATTGTATCTATTGTTTTTTCTATTCCTATGTTAAAGTTTTGTTTTCTATAATAGTATGTTACTATTTGTGTTTCTTCTTTTATTTCTCCTTTTGTGTTTTCTGTGTTTCTTACTGGTATATAATATTTTATTTCTTTTGCTTCTGTTTCGTATTTTTCTCCTATTTGTCCTGTTATTTCGTATTCATATGATCCTTCTTCTGTTTCTACGTCTACATATCTTACTATTACTTTTCCTTGTTTTTCTTCTATGCTGTAGCTTTGTAGTGCTTGTCCTCCTTTTTCTGGATAGTCGTCTGGGTAGTATGTTATGATGTTTCCTGTTATTTTTAGGTTTGCATCTTTTAGTACATAGTCTTCTGCATATACTATTTTTACGTCTTGTGTTATTGTTTCTATGTAT
>CAOKMR010000067.1 GCA_948469815.1 uncultured Clostridiaceae bacterium
ATGTGCATATAAAAGATGATGTAGAAAGATTTAAAAGTAGATTAGTTGATACATTGGAGAGAGTTCAAAGCACTTCAAAAGTAGAAACTTTAAGAATAGATAACATCATACAATTTATAATAAATACAGATTAGAAAGAAGGTGTAATAAATGGAAAGTGTAATAAAATCTAAAGCAGAAACTGGAGAAAATATAGAAGAAGAAATACAAATAAAGTCTAAAACAACTAAACAGATATTGAAAACTTTAGATTCCTGTTTAGGCATTCCTAAGAGAACAAAAGAAGTAATCAAAATGTATGCAGATTTCATCAAACTATATAAGAAGGACAAAATCAAAATAGGAAACTTAAATATAGTATTATATTGTAATAATACTAACTATTCCAATGTAGTAAATATAATAAGTAATCTTTTGTATAAAGAAGGAATAACAAAATCTATAAACTATGAATTATTAACAGAAACATATAGTAGTAGAAATAACAAAGTTAGAAATAATGAATTATATGTAATAGATAATGAAAACATAAGAGATTATAAAATAGAAAAGTTAATAAATGATTATCCAACATCAATATTTATAGTTATATGCAATGATAATAACTATAAAATGATAGAAAAGATTAAAAGAAATTTCACATGGGAAATATCTATAAATGAGCCTACGGAACAAGAAAAGATTAAATATATAAAAAATACAATAAAACAACATGGACTAGAATGTAAAGTAACATCAGCAGAATTAGGAGCATTAACTGGATATGATATAGAAACAATAGATAGTTGTTTGATAGGTGCAATTTTAAGAGCAAACAGGCAAAAACTTACATATATATCTAAAGAAGAATTACATATAATGAAAAATCCACATCATAAAGAAGGAATAAAGAAATTAAATAGTTTGGTAGGTTTAGAGGAAGTAAAACAACAGGTACAACAAATTATAAATTATATTCAAGTACATAAACAAAGAGGAACACTGCCTAATTTACACATGATGTTTAAAGGTAACCCTCGGAACAGGTAAAACAGAAGTTGCAAGGATAATTGGAGAGATATTTGCAGATTATGGAATATTAGAAGGAAACTTTACAGAAGTATCAAGAGTAGACTTGGTAGGTGGATATGTACGGACAAACAGCTATAAAAACACAAAAAGTAATTGAACAAGCTCTTGGTGGAGTATTATTCATAGATGAAGCCTATTCCCTATCGCCTAATTCTGAAAAAGATTATGGAAATGAAGTTATTGCAACTTTAATAAAAGCTATGGAAGATCACCGAGATAATTTGTGTGTAATAATGGCAGGTTATCCTCAGGAAATGGAAGAATTGTTGAAAAGTAACTCTGGCTTCCAAAGTAGGATAGCATTTAAAATTAACTTTCCTGACTATGCAGATACAGAGTTATATCAGATATTTAAAAATATGTTGAAAGATGAAGGTTTTAAATTAAGTAGGAATTGTAAACAAATAGTATTAGATTATTTTAATAATGAGATAAACAATAATAAATATAATTTTTCAAATGCAAGATTAGTCAGAAATCTAACAGAGAAAATAAAGATGGAACAAGCAAATAGAATTATCAAGCAAAAGTCAAAAGATTTAGATTTAATAATAGCAGATGATATAACAGCAGTAGTAGAAAAGATTAAAACTAAACCATCTAAACCTACAATAGGATTTACAGCATAATACATATATGGATAGTAGATACAGGAGATGTACCTACTATTTTTTATTAGAAGTAGTTTCTTATAATATGTAATTACATATCCCCTATTCCATATTTATATTTTTAGTACCAAAAGTAAGGATAATAAAAAAAGTACCAAAAGGGACTTGAAAGCTCTAAAAAATCTTGGTAAGCTAAGAGTACCAAAGGTAACGAAGGTTAGATTTGGTACAGTAATTTTTAGAGAGGTAGGTAAAAATTATGTTATATGGAGTTGGAAGAATAAGCACAGGAAAGCAAAATATAGAAAGACAAGTTAGAAATATATTAGCAAAATATCCAAATGCAAGAATAATTAAAGAAACTTATACAGGTACTAAGTTAGAAGGAAGAAAAGAATTTGAGAATTTACTAAAGATACTAAAAAAGGGAGATACACTTGTTTTTGATTCCGTTTCAAGAATGAGTAGAAATTCAGAAGAAGGTTGTAATTTATATGAGGAATTGTTTAATAAAGGTATCAATATTATATTTTTAAAAGAGGAATATATTAATACAGAAGTTTATAGAAAAGCCTTAGAAAACCAAATTAATATTGAATTAAGTACAGGAAATAAGGCAACAGATGAACTAATGCAAACAATTATATCTGCACTAAATAAATATACATTAGCATTAGCAAAAGAACAGATTAAGAAAGCATTTGACCAAGCAGAGAAAGAAGTTCAAGACTTACATCAAAGAACAAAGGAAGGTATCATTACTGCAAGATTAGAAGGTAAACAGATAGGACAAATAAAAGGAACAAAATTAACTACTAAGAAGAAAAAAGAAGCTAAACCTCTAATAATTAAATATTCTAAAGACTTTGATGGTACTTTATCAGATGTGGAATGTATAAAGTTAATAGGAATATCAAGAAATAGCTATTATACCTATAAGAAGGAATTAAAAGAAATGGTAGCATAAATCCACAAGTATAACTAAAATTACTTGACATATTTTAAAAGAAGTCTATTAAAATTATATTAGTAGGAAGGTTATATATAAATTAATATATAAAAAGCTATAAGAATTAATTATTAATATATAAAATCCACTTTTTCACTAAACTATATTTTCATTAAAAAGTGAAAAAGTGGAAAAATTTTTAATAACTTCTTTTTTATTATATGCCTTATTGTAAAGTGTAACATACTATATGTTAAATTTAGATGTTTCAACATATAAAAAAGAAAGTTTATTAAGAATATGTATATAAAAATTATTTACGGATAAAATATTCACTTTTTCACTAAAAATAATTAATAAGTAAAAATATTTCAATTCTTAGCTTTTAAATTTTTATGTTCAGATTTTATCCAGTTTAATAATTTTTCTATTTTATCTTCTTGACTAATATTTTCTAAATCTATCTTATTTTTTATCTCTTTATATTTTGTATTAAATTCATCAAACTGTTTTGTATTATGAGAAGCATCTCTTTTTTTCAGCATACTTCTTATTTTATTATGAGTGTCAGATATTTCAGAACTAAGAGATTTAGTTTCTCTAAAATATTTTATTGCATATTCACAACAGTTTAAATTTTCTTTATAAATCCTTCTACAGTGTTTTTCAGTTACTTTTCCTTGGGTAATAAAATATCTTTCACATAAATTACATTTAGTTAAATTATTTCCATTTTTTTCTATATAATATCTACTAATATAAAATAACTCATAAAAAGAAGATATTTTATATTTGTAAGTATTCTTAGAAGTTTGAATAGTATTTGAAATAACATCTGGAATTTTATTATAATTATTATATATATAATTAATATCTGCTATTAAAGTGTTAATAAAAATTTTAGACATCTCCTGTAAGGAAAACTTTTCAAATCTTTTAATTCTGTCATAGTCTTTATTAATTTTTCTTGATATTGCTTCATTATGAATGCTAGAAATATATTTATATATATTTTGGTAGTATTTATTATATGGGTTAGCTTTCATATTGTTGTTAGTATGAGATGAAAAGTCAAATAAGTTGTTAGGATTACTAGCAAAATAATAATCCTTGTAAAAAATTTTAAAAATTTGATGTATTAATATTTTTAAAGTTTCATTTACTTCTAAATTCAATTTATTTTCTAATTCTTGAATGAGATTTAAAAGTAGCCAATTATAGCATTGTTGTACATCATCTTCTTTATTTAATAGCTCGACTGTAATTAATAGTAAATTATTATAATTGTAATAATCATTTTTTAAGTGAAAAAGTGATTCCATAAATTTTAAAGTTTTTAAAATTTCTGTATCAATATTTTTTTCATTCTTTATGTTAAAAATTAAATCATTTAATCTTTTATATGACTTTTTTTCATCTTCATTTAATATCTTTTGATGTATCTGAAACAGTTCTTCATCTATATTAGGAATATTTTTGAGTTCGAAGTTATTTATAATTGCTTTTATTTCATCATGCAATTTTTTAACTTTATCTATATTAAAAGTATCAATTAATTTCAAATATTTATTTAATATAGGAAGTAATTTATCTGTTTTATTCATAAAATTTGTTAAAGTTATTCCAATTCTGTTTGGCTGGTTATTCTTTATTATTTCTTCATCATAATCATCTTCTATATTATACTTTGATTTTATTAGGTTATGAATATTATTTGAGTTAATAACTACTGGGTTTTCTATAAATAATTGTTCAACACATGTTTTCTTTTTTCCAAGTACAAATTCTAAAAATAATTCTTCGTTTCCAGTAACAACATTTCCAATTATGTCCTTTTCCATAAATTTTATCTCCAAATTTTAAATTAATATTTTTAGTATATCACATTAAAAGTTTGCAGTCAAAAAAATATATTTTTCCATTTAGCAATATAAAAAATAACCTGCTAATATAAAAGAGCATTAAGATAATATTACTTAAAAAGAACTTTGAAAAATCAATAAATTCACATATATAAATTATAGAGTATATGCAAGATGAATAATAGTAGAATTAAATGCTATTTTTACAACCACCAAACGTCAAAAAATTTCACATTAATAAATAGGTGCTATAAATTTGTATGCTGTGAAAAAAGAAAGGTAGGAAAAAAGATGTCAGAAGAAACTGAAAATGAAGTAAAAACAGAGGCTCAAAAGCTTTTTGAAGAAATGCTAGAAGAAGAACAAAAGAAATTTGATAATGCAGATGGTGCAGTGTTTACAGATGAAGAGGTTCCACATCATGTGGTTCGGAGATTATATCATCGAACACATGAACATAAAATTTTATCACGGTCACTTCTACATTGAAAAAAATGGAATTTTTGTGGTAGGCGATAAGGATTTGGAACGAAAGATAATAGACCTATGTAAAGGCTTAAAAAGAAGTAAAAGAAAAGAAATTATGAATTACATTAGTTTAAAAACAGAAGTAAATCAACAAGAAATAAATCCAAATCTCATAAACTTTAAAAATGGACTATTTAATATAGCTTCAAAAGAAATGTTATCACATAATCCGTACGTATTTACAATAAATCAAATTCATGCAAACTATGATGAAAATATTGCAGTAAATGGAGATATGGAGCAATTTCTCGATGATATTACTTGTAATAAGCCTGAAAGAAAACAGGCAATTTTAGAAGAGATAGGATATTGTATGACCTCATCTGTATGGATAGGAAAAGCTTGTGTATTTTATGGACCATCAGCAGAAAACGGAAAATCAGTACTAATAGAAGTAATAATAAATTTAATTGGTCGTGAAAATGTCTCAAATATTGCATTACATAAATTACAAGAAAGATTTTATACTGCAAATATAGCAGACAAGCTATTAAATACAGCATCAGAATTACCTAAAACAGATTTAAAATCCGTAGATATGTTCAAAAACGTAGTTACTGGAGATGAAATAACTGGAGAGATTAAATATAAAGACCCATTTTCATTTAAACCTTATGCAAAACACGTATTTGCAACAAATTCTTTACCAAAAATTTCAGATAATAATAATGGTTACTATCGTCGTTTAAATATTCTTTTGTTTGAAAGAAAATTTACAGTCGAAGAACAAAATCACTTTATGAAAGAAAATCTGTTTAAACAAGAAGCTTTAGATTATCTAGCTTACATTAGTTTACAAGCATATTTAAAAATGCTAGATGAAGGCAGGAGAGATTTTGCAAATTATGAAGAAAGCAATAAGCTAATTGATTCATATAAAGCTGATAACAATTCGGTGTTGCTGTTCCTAGAAAGTGAAATTGTGCAAAATATTTTTACAGGTAATGAAAGAATTAAAAAAACTAGACTATATGAAGTTTACAAAGACTGGTGTTTAGATAACAATTACATAGCTGATAAATCAAAATGCTTTCACAAAAGCATAGAAGAAACAAAGTCTTTGATAATTAAGTATTATGACGGATATGAGTGTTATCAGAAAAGGGAACTATTGTCAGAACAAAATGGTTAAATAAGTTAAGCTGTTCTAATCAAACAGCTTAACTATAAATATAAATTTAATTAAGGAGTGGTTTAAGTGAAAGAAGAAACAAGACTACAAGATTTAAACGATATTCAGGAACGTAAGTACATTATAAAGATGATACAAAAATTAAAATATAGTTCCAAAATATATACAGAAGAAGAAATAAATAGAATACTAAATCCATACGGACAACAATATTTGACTAGGTTAAGTGATATAGTGGAAAGAAACAAACCAATATCTTTAGGAGAAATACTAGCAATTTTATATGAATGGAAGTATATTAGAGTGTTTGATAATTTATGTTATGCTCGAAAACCATATACTTATAACTATATTATTCCAATTTTAAAAAATGGAAGGTTAGTAAATTTTGATGAAGAACTGGTACTCGAGCGAAAAGTTGAAGATAAGTTGCAAGAATATTGTAACGAAAAATTAAATTTTAAAAATAATGAAACTAAAAAAGGAGAATAATGTTATGGAAGTTTATAATATAAAATTTGCTCAATATCCAATTTATAGACAGTTAAAAAGTAGACGCTCAAATAATATAATAGATTTAACTAAAGAAATGCAGAAACAAGAAAAAGGTATATTAAAAAGAATGGAAAATGCAATTGATATTTTTGGTAATAGGGTTACTCCAAATTTAGATTTAGAAGAACTTGAAAAAGTATTAAATCCTAAACAAATGGAAATGGTACTTTTAGATGATATTAGTTATATTGATGATGTCATTGAGGCTTTGTTAAGAATGAGATATATTGAACAAATGACAATTGGTACAAGTAGTAGTAGTTATTTTATTTGTAATCCACCACATACAGATATTTTCATTAAGCCATATCTCAGAGAAAATAGTGATATTATATATGTAAAAGAATTAGTAGTAGTTTCTAAACAATTAGTAGATTCAATTTATAAATATGAGTGCTTTCATTGTTAAAAAATACCTTGCTTTCATTAAAAGGCAAGGCATAGAAATTAAAATGGCTGATATATCAGAAAGGAAAGACACTAAAAAAACAAAGAAAATATCAAAAGACAAAAGAATAGCAGAACTTGAAGAAGAAAATGCTAATTTAAGATTACAACTACAAAAATTTCAACAGAAATAAAATAAGAATATATTAAAAAATTAAATAGAAAAAATTAGCTTACAGAATAGAAATACTCCTTGTACCTAATCTTTTCGGAGAGGAAGGATTAAGATGAAGGAAAATACAATTTTTATAGGAATTGATGAAGCTTGTGAAATTACAGGACTTGGAAGAAATACAATGCTAGATTTAGTGAAAATGGATGGTTGTCCTGCAATAAGGTTCAAGAAAAAAAAGATTTCAATAAATAAACAGCAGTTTATAGAATGGCTTAATAGCTTAACACATACATTTTGATGTATTGTCAAAACAATACAAAAGATATAAAATAGCAGGTAGATATTAGAAGTTTTAAATCTATTTGCTGTTTTATATCATATTAAACAATAAAGATATTAGGAAGGAAGATAAAATATGATTGAATTAAATATGAATAAACAGTCAAAAGATAAAAACATAAAAGTAAGAAAGAAGGGAAATAGTTATGAGGCTAGAAAAACAATAGATTTATCAAAAATTTATGGCTTTGAAGTTACTAAAAGAATTTCAAAGACTGCACTAACAGAAGGCGAAGCAATAAGATTATTAAAGTTAAAAGAACAACAGGAATTGCTAAATGCAGCCGAAGATGTTAAAACAAAGAAATATAGAAATAAAATAGAATATGAAACGCTAGAAAATGAAGTTAAAGATGTTGGAACAGATTTTACTTTAAAGACTTTTACTAATAAAATGTTACAAGAAAAGAAAATACAGTCAGAAATTAACTTATATAGTAGAAGACGTAAAATAAGTCCTGAAACAGTTACTTCTTACTTAGGAACAGCCAATAGACAAGTTATCCCAGTTTGGGGAGATTTAGATATAAGAACTATTACAATTGAGCAACTACAACAGCATTTTGATAAATTAGATTATTCTGAAAAATACTTAAAGGATATAAAACTTATATTAGGACTAACATTTCAAACAGCTATAAACTTAGGTGTAATACAAGATAACCCAGCAACAAAAATATATGTAGGCAATAGAAAATATGATAGAGGTGTAGAAATTGAACATTTAGATAAAGATAGACAAGATGTATGGTTAGATTTATTTGAACAAGATGGCAGACAATGGGCATATCTATTAGAGGCTATATTATTAAGTCGGACGGACGCCCAGAAGAATGCTGTGCCTATATGTGGAAAAATATTGATATGGAAAGAAATATTATACATATTAGAAAAGCATTTAAAGAAATTACAGTTTATGATAATAATTTAAAAAAAATGGCTACCAAAAAAGTTTTAGGAGATTTGAAAACACCTCAAAGTTTACGTGATGTTCCTCTACACCCTAGACTAAAAAAACTTTTACTAAAAATTAAAGCAAATAGAATTTTAGAATATAAGCAATGTGGTAAGATATTAAATGAAGATGATTTTATATTTCTTAATCAAAATGGAGAACCTTTTGTACCTGAAAGACTTACAAATAAAATGCCAACATTTATTAAAAAATATAAACTTGAACACATGACCGTTTATGGACTTCGTCATTCCTATGCTACTCTATGTTCAAGTTTAGGTATGCCACCTGAAGTATTACATATTTTAATGGGACACGCAGACTTTGATACTACTAGACGCTATTATATACATATCTCGGAAGCTAGAAAGCAACAAGAAATGTTAAAACTATATAATAAACAATATAGTGAAGTTGAATTAAATGATTTAATGGAAAGAAATAGAGAGTATTTGGAAAAGATTAGTGTTCTTGAAGAACCAATGTTAATTGCACAATAAAAAAAGCACCATATAAAGGTACTTTTTTGGTGTGGCTAGAGGGACTTGAACCCCCAAATCTCAAGGTTCGTAGCCTTGCATTCTATCCAGTTAAACTATAGCCACATATATGAAAATATTATAAAGCATTTTCACAATATTTTCAATAGATATATATATATTAAATGGGGAAAACTTTGGGGAAATCTCTTACCCTTTCCCAAACCCCTTTAATATCAATTAGTTAATAATGCTGGGTGTTTAGTTCGTAGCCGAGTGCTCTATCCAGCTAAGCTACAGTCGCATGTAATGAAAATAC
>CAOKMR010000068.1 GCA_948469815.1 uncultured Clostridiaceae bacterium
CCTACATAACAAGGCTTTCAAAAGATTTTTTTATTAACTTAATACCAAACTACGGCGCTTCTGCTATATCCAAATAATAGTTAATTTTATCTACTCTATCTTTTTCCAAATTTATAATCCTTCTTTCTTAGTTAGCAAATCCTTCGAAGAGCGGGCGATTGCTAATCGCCCCTACTTTATTGTTTTAATTCTTTGAATTGTAACCAATGGTAATTATAACATATCTATTTTTTTTTAACAAGTATTGACAAATTTAGAAATTGCTAGTATACTATTATGGTGTTATAAATGAATAATACTAACTATGAGGGTACAATACATTGTATCTTTACATATTAAAATAAAAGACATTAGCTAATTAAGGAGGGAATAAAAATGGCACAACCAAAAAGAAGATGGTCAAAAGCAAGAACTGGAGCAAAACGTTCTACTTGGAAATTAGAAAATCCTAACATTGTAACTTGTCCTCATTGTCATGAACCTATATTACCACATAGAGCTTGTTCTAACTGTGGTTACTACAACGGAAAACAAGTAATTAATGTTGAAACTGCTGAATAAAAACAAAAATAAATTTTTTATATTAAAAAACATAGGAATACAATATTTGTAATGTACTCCTATGTTTTTTAATTTATATGTAAAAATCTCTTTATGAAATTTACAATTTTCTTAAATGGTGTTTCTCTACTTTCTATCAATGAAATTTCTTCATTTACTTCATTATTTCTAATGTTTTCTCTTGTATTTTGCTTTTTAAAAAGATTATCTGGATTATATTTTTGAGCATTTTCTTTTTCTATTTGTGCTTCTGCTTGTTTTTGAAAATTTAATATTTTTTCCCTTTGCTCATCTGTTGACCAATAATCACGAAATAATATTGTAAAAATTGCAACCGTTTCTTCTAGCATTGTTGTTTCACTAAATGTTTCTTTTGTTATTTCATATTGATAATTTTTATCCATATTATTATAAAAAAATTCCATCTTTTCTTTTGGTACTTTATCTACTAATTCTCTAGGAAAGATTCTCAAAATCTCATAAATCTCTTTATATGCACAAGCATTTCTATCAATTATTCTATCTACCTCCATTATCCATTTCTCCTTTTTCCATATTTTTTTCTTGTGTTTTATTTAAAATATTATCCATTGCTAATAAAATTTTAGCATCTACACTTTTTATTTTTGATTTCATCCATTCAATACAAACAGAATTAAATCCTGCATTTATCAAACTTCGTTCAAAAAGTGAGTTAGCAAATGTTAAAGTTTTCTTCATAAATTTATCTGATTTGGCTGCAAAATTTTCTAGCCCATCTTCTAGTTTAGTATTAAAATTTTCCATCTTTTGAATTGCTTTATCCATTCGATTACTAATACTATCTAAAATACTTTCTCGTTCATTTCTAATTGTTTTTCCTGTCTCTTCCTCTAAATTATAAGATTCTACAATTTCATAATATTTTGGTATAGGTTCCTTAAAACTGCTTTCCACATAATCTTCTGGTAATTGTTCTATTTTCTCCATCGGTATTAATGCTTTTCCATTTTCATCATATTCATAAGTTACATAAGGCTGTCCATCCTTAAAAATATCTATTGTTGTTCCTCTGGCATTTTTTGTTATCTTTTTCTCTATTCTATCATTTTCCATGTATGTATATATTTCATTTCCAAATTCGTCTTTTGTATATTCTGATTTTTCTCTGTTTCCAGTTAGTTCATTCCTCCTTGTTATTGTTGATTGAACTGATAGTTGTGTATTTCCAATATAAACGATTTGTGTATCTACACTAAATATTCCTTCTTTACTATCAATAGTTTCATCTCTCTCTCTTTTAGTTTCTCCTGTATTAAAGTAATATGCTTCAATTTCTTCTACTTCTCCTATTATCTCATCATTCTCATTTATTAAAGGACTTTTATATTTTTTTATTTGTGATATTTTGGATTCTGCTCTCTGATATTCTGTATAATTTATATAGTTATTTGAAACTTTAATTTTGGGGTTAATTTGTGTAGCAAACATTTTTGAATTTACTACCTTTTCATCTTCTCTTGAATTCTCCTGCATATTATACACTCCCTTTCTTAATATAACTATTATGTTTAATATTTTAGTATATAATTTTAAAAAGATCAACTGTTTTTTTATTACATTTATGTTATAAATCTGTAATATAATTAAAGTTTTATCACTTCCATATAATATTTATACTTTTATGGTAAATTTAGCATTATATTAATATAAAAAGATTTGGAGCCAATATATTGACCCCATCTCTTTTACTTTTCGAGAAATTTTAATATGCTTAACAAATAATCGTATTCAATCTTAATTTCTATTGTTTTTTTTATTTGTTTTAGCAAATCGGCTACCTCTACTGCTACTACTAATGCTAATGTTAATGTTAATGTTAACATTAATGCTACCAAAATTATTGATGTCAATTCCATTTTTTTCTCTCCTTTCTACTCTAGGTATCTTAACCATTCGCCTTCTCTTATATTGTACTAAATTTATAGCGAAAAGTCAATTTTTTATGTATTGAATTTTTTCGTTGTTTGTGCCATTTTTGGAAATAATCTAGTTCTTTATTAGATGAATTATTTACCATATATTCCTATTTGATGGTTGTTTTTTATAATCTGCTTCTTTAAATTTTATCTCAACTAAATAAATATCCCCCAGCCTAGCTGGGGGGTTAGAATACAATAAAAACGCTTGAAATATCCAGCGTTTTTAGTATTTTCGTCGTATTTTTCTTATTTGTATTATTTTTGGTTCATTTATTCCTTGAAAATGGCTTAACTTCATTGTGTTCCCTATGCTGTTTTATATCTCGATTTAATTTTTCAGTATTTGGAATATTGTAATATTTCAAATTGCCCTGAAGGAAATTCAGTAATTGTAATAATTCTTCGTTACAATTTATTTTGTCCCAAAGATTCTATCTCCTGCATCTCCTAATCCTGGTACTATATATCCAACATTATTTAAGTGATCATCTATTTTTCCACAATAAATCTTAACATCAGGATGTTCTTTTTGCATTCTTTTAATTCCTTCTGGTGCTGCTATCACACATAAAAATTTTATGTTTTTTACTCCTTCGTCTTTTAACATTTGTATTGCTGCACATCCAGAACCTCCTGTTGCAAGCATTGGATCTATTATTATTGTTTCTTTGTCTTTTATATTTTTTGGCATTTTAAATAAATATTTTACTGGTTCTAATGTTTCTTCATTTCTATATAATCCAATATGCCCTATTTTTGCATTAGGTATCATTTTTATTATTCCATCTATCATTCCTGTACCTGCTCTTAATATTGGAACAAATACATAATGATTCTCATTTAATTTGCTTACAGTCATTTTTGTTATTGGAGTTTCAATTTCTTCTTCATATGTTTTTGCGTCTTTCATTGCTTCATAGCATAAAAATAATGTTATTTCTGAGATTAACTCTCTAAATTCTTTTGTTCCTGTTTTTTTGTCTCTTAATATTCCTAGTTTATGTTCTATTAGTGGATGTTTTATTTCAATAACTTCCATAATTTCTTTTCCCCCTTTTTTCGATTTCATTCAAATTATATTATATTGCATTTTATTTTGCAATACTTTCAGATAATAGTATATTTTTCTTTTTTTGGTAAATAATTTTATTAAATATATTTTTAGAAAGGTTTATTATGAGTAATTTTTTTAACACAATTCGTAATATATTCGAGTATAAAGAAGAACAGTCTTATGATTTTGTATTACTCGATACAGCTGTTGCACAACAGACACAAGACTTTTATTCTCCTATAACTCAAAAGGTTTTTCCTGTTTGTGATAAAAACATCGAATTTATTAAGGAGAAATATTCTACTTTAATAAATAGTGATATTAAGATTCGTGAATTTTATCTTAATGTCCAAAATAAACAATATAAGTCATTTCTTTTTTACATTGATGGAATGATTAATACTGATTCTATTAATCATTTTGTTTTAAATCCATTAATGTTAAAAAATAAATCTAATACTAATACTTCAGAAGACCAAATTATAACTGCACCAAATAAGGTTACTATTGTTAGGCAATTTGATATTCAATCATATATTATGGATTCACTTATGCCTCAAAATGATGTTAGTACTTCAGAGGATTTTTCTGATATATTTTCTAAAGTTAATACTGGTGTATCTGCTCTTTTTGTTGATACTATACCTACATGTTTTTTAATTGATGCTAAAGGTTTTGAAAAAAGAGGTATTCCTGTTCCACAAAATGAATTCGTAATACGTGGTTCTCAAGAAGCCTTTATTGAGTCTGTTCGTACAAATACTTCTCTTATTAGACGATTAATTAATAGTGAAAATCTAATTATAGAAAACTGTTCAGTTGGAACAGTAAATAAAAATACTTGTTGTATTTGTTATATGAAGAATATTGCAAATCCTGATTTGGTAGCAGAAGTAAAGTACAGAGTTAATAATCTAGCTATTGATGCTATTACTTCTTCTGGAGAGCTTGAACAATTAATAAAAGATTCTCCTTTTGCTCTTCCACAAATGATAGCTACTGAAAGACCTGATAGAGTTGCACATTACTTGTTAGAAGGACGTGTTGCAATTATTGTAAATGGTACTCCTTATGTTTTAGTTGCACCTGGTATTTTTACAGATTTTCTTTCATCTGCCGAAGATATTAATTTACAATATCAGTTTACTAATTTATTGAAATTTATAAGATTTTTTGCTTTGGTAATAACACTGACTTTACCTGGTTTTTATATTGCTATTACTACATTTCATCAAGAAATAATTCCAACAGAATTACTGTTTGCAATTGTTTCGTCTAGAAGTGCAGTTCCTTTTCCTATAATATTCGAAATAATACTTATGGATTTATCATTAGAGTTAATAAGAGAGTCTGGAGTGCGTGTTCCTTCCTCTTTAGGTCAAACTATTGGAATTGTTGGACGGTCTGATTCTTGGAGATGCAGCTGTTAGTGCAAATATAGTAAGTCCTATTCTAGTAGTGGTTGTTGCTCTTACTGGTTTAACTGCTTTTGCTATTCCTGATTATTCGTTTGGATTCCATATTAGAATAGCAAGATTTATTTATGTTTTTGCTGGTTACTTTGCCGGTTTCTTCGGTTTAGCTTTTGTATTTTTTATACATTTAGGAGTTTTTGCATCATTAGATTCTTTTGGAGTATCTTATCTAAGTCCACATGCTCCTTTTACAGTTAATAATACTGATGGATATTTATTAGCTCCTATTTGGAAAAGAGAGGATAGAAATTCTTTCTTGGATACTAAACGTAAAAAAAGAGAAGAACATGTTAGTATGAAATGGAAATTTGGAGGCAAAAGCTAGTTTGAAAAAATATAAAATCTTTCATAACTATCTTTGAAAAGAAAGGAATGAATTTTAATATGAATTCTTATAAATTAAAATTGCTAGAAGGTATAGCTATTGTGCTTACAATTCTTTTGTCACATATCTTATTATCTGTTCCCAGTGAATTAGTAACTACAACAGCTTCAGCTACATTATTAAATATTGTTTTTGTTACAATAATAACACTAATTTTCTTTTTAATAATATATAAATTATTCTCTTTATTTCCTGGATGTAATATAATAGATATTTCTGAATTTCTTGGTGGTAAAGTTTTTAAATTTATTTATGGAGTTTGCTATATTGCATATATCTTAGTTTTATCTTCTATAATGATTAGGTTATTTGCAGAGGGATTAGCACTTATATCTTTTTCACATATAGATATTGATTTTATAATGCTTCTATTTGTTATTGCTGTTGGAGTTTTAAATATTTTTGGATTAAAGGCTATTTCTAGGTTAAATTTAATCATAATTCCATTAATGATATTAAGTATTGTGTTTATATTTTTTGGCTCTTTTGGAGAATACACTTTTCAAAGAGTATTTCCTCTCTTAGGATATGGTATAAAAGAAACTTTTGTTGACGGAATTAGCAATATATATTCTTTTAGTGGATTATATGTACTATTTTTTATATTTCCACTATTAACTAAAATATCTGAATTTAAAAAGGTTGGTATTACAAGCATTTTGTCATATTCGTTTTTTTTACTACTATCTGTAGCTGCTTTACTTTTCTCTATTCCACAGATTGCAAATACTACTTCTCCTATATCTTTATATGTACTTGCTAGACAAATAACTCTTGGAGATTATATTCAGAGTATAGATGCAATTTTCTTATTAATTTGGATACCTTTTATGCTTGCATATTTATCTACAAATATACATTTTGCCCTTACCACATTTAAACAATTAACTAATATAAAATATATATCTGGAGTAGTTTACTGTTTTTGTGCTGTAATCTTTGTTATTGCTCTTATTGTTAAAAATATGCCAGAAATAAATATATTAAGCAATGTTGTATATAAATATTTATCAATAGGATTCGTATTTGTCTTGAGTCTTGTAATTTTAATTTTAGCTTGCATCAAAAAATTAATATTAAAAATACTAAAAAAGGAGGCAACATCTAATGTTTAAGAAAATGTTTTATGTAATGGGTATTATTATTTTTTGTGCTGTTGCCTTTAGTGGATATTTACATGAACAAGATATTAATGATTTAGCTTATGTAATAGCAATTGGGTTTGATATTGGTAATGATGATAAATTAAAATTAACATTTCAAATTTCTATTCCTTCTGGTAATAGCTCTGGTTCTAGCGGTGGTGGAGATGGTTCTAGTAGTAGTGAAAAAGGTGTTAGTGATACTTTAAATCAAACAGTTGAATGTAATAGTTTTAATTCTGGATTGAATACTGCAAATAATATTATAAGTAAAAGGCTTAATTTATCACATTGTAAATTTATTATATTTTCTGAGGAACTAGCTTCTCAAGGCATTTCAGACTATATTTATACATTGGAGAATAATATTGAATTACGTTCAAATTGTAATATATTAGTTTCTACTTCTACAGCAGAAGAATTTATTAATAGTTCAACACCTATTTTAGAACATTCTACTTCTAAATATTATGAAATAATAACTACTGCAAGTAGATATAGTGGATATACTTCTAATGCAACTTTAAATACTGTATATACCTCTATTGCTGATGATTTTAGTGAAACTTCTACCATGCTTGGTAATGTTCAAAAAGAAGAAGGTTCAGAAGATGAAAGTTCTTCTGGTGGAGATAGCTCTTCAGAAGAAAGTGGTTCTTCTAGTGGCGGTAATTCTTCTGGAGGTAATAGCTCTTCAAGCGGTCAGACCTCTTCAGAAAATGGTATGCCAACTGACATTATAATTGGTGGGATTGCAGTTTTTAAAAAGGATAAATTAGTTGGTACTCTTTCTAAAGAAGAAACTGTCCCTTATCTAATTGTAACAGATAAATTAAAAGAGTGTGTAGTTTCAATACCTAGTCCTTTTTCAGAAGGTAATTATATAGATTTACACATTTATGATTTCTCCAAAACTAAAAATAGTGTAAAATTAGATAGTTCTGGACCACAGATTACTACTGATGTAACATTAAAATCTACTATTCTTTCTAATGATTTTGATTTTGATTCTTCTTCAAAAGAGGATATAGAAAAAATAATATCTGTAGCTTCTGATCATCTTAAAAATCAAATTATGAGTTATTATGAAAAAACTGCAAGAGAATTCAAATCTGATATTACTGGATTAGGCAAATACGCTGTATACAAATTTCCAACAATAAGTGATTGGGAAAACTATAATTGGCCTGAAAAATTTGAAACTGCAACTTTTGATGTAAATGTTCAGGTTAATATTGAATCAAGTTATTTTATTTCCTAATGGAAATAAAATAACTGTAGGGACACCCTTTGGGCGTTCAAAAAAAAGGAGGTCATATAATTATGCATTTCATTATTTTTCTATTTTCGATTTATGCTTTTATTGAAACTATGTCTTATGGAATTTTTGAATACAAAAAAAATTCCAACAAAGTTGTTGGAATTTTCATTTGTATACTTTCAATTTTTACATTAATAGTTCCTAATTTAATTTTGTGTTAGTTATTATCTTTTGCTGATTCTTTTAATAATTCTAACTGAGATATTAATAATGATTCCATTTTTGCTTTATATATATCAAATTGTTTTTGCAAATCATCTAATTCTTTTTGCTTTAAGATTATCTCACTTTCAACATTTTTTAGTGCTTCTTTTGCTTTTACTTGTGCTTCTGCAATAATGGCGTCTGCTTGCTTTTGTGCTGTTTTCTTAACTTCATCTGCTGTTGTTTGTGCCATTAGTAATGTGTTTTGTAATGTCGATTCTATTGATTGATATCTTGTTAAGTCATTTGCTAATTTCTCTGTTCTTCCTCTGTTTTCTGTTGCTTCTTTATATATTTTCTCATATTCTGCTGTTAATTCATCTAAAAAGTCATCTACTTCTTCTACACTGTAACCATTTAAAACTTGTTTTGAGAATTTTTTATTTTCTATATCTAAAGGTGTAATCATCTTTTTTCCCTCCCCATATATTGCATGTACACATAAGGGCAGACTTTAAGAAGCTGTCCTCTAAAATTAGCTATCTTTATTATTTATTTAAGCCATGACACTGAAAGTTTATTTTTCATTTCTTCTCTTCCTGTTTCATTTGATATTTCATAATTTGTTGGAGCTATTAAGAATATTGAGTTAGATACTTTTTGTATATGTGCATCTAAAGCATAAACTCCTCCACTAATAAAGTCTACTATTCTTCTTGCTACATCTTTGTTTACATATTCAAGATTTACAATACAAGATTTTTTTTCTTTTAAAAATTGGCATATTTCTTCTGATTGTTCAAATGTTGTTGGTTGAGAAATTACCATTTTTATTTGCGGTGTTTGTGGCATATTTACCACTTTTGCTTTTCTATTTCCAAATAATTTTTTTCCTTCTACTTCTTCCTCTTCTTCTTCATCTTCTTCATAATCAGTACTATATCCTTTGCTACTTAATACCTCTTCTTCTTCATCTTCATAATCTTCTGATGTAAAAAGTTCTAAAACTTTATTCATTATCCCTGCCATTGTTTTACCTCCTACACGTTTCATTCGTGATTTTTATACATATAGTATCCAACTTTTTGATTTATTTGTCAATACTTTTTTTGATTGTAATATTTTTTTAATATTTCTGTAATACTTTTGTAATATTTTTGTATAAAAAATAAGAAAAATCGTTGATTTTTCTTTCTAAGAGTTGCTAACGCAAC
>CAOKMR010000069.1 GCA_948469815.1 uncultured Clostridiaceae bacterium
TTAACATAAAAATTTATAATAAACACAAACCTAAATTTCTGCAATTGGGCACATTACATGTGCCCCTACAATATTATTCATCATTAATCATTCATTATGATTTTATTATATAAAATCACACATACAACCCCAATTTGTATAACAATGAATGTTAAACATATAAATCATATAAGTTCCAAAAAATCATATATACAATTGATTTTTTGGAACTTATATGTTATAATGCGTTAGAAGGAGGAATATTAATGGAAAGAGAAATTCTAAAAGAATTAAAAAAATGGAAAAAATCACCAAAAAGAAAACCATTAATAATACATGGAGCTAGACAAGTTGGAAAAACATATATAGTAAAAGAATTCGGTAAAAGAAATTATGAGAATATTATATATGTAAACTTTGAGACAAATAAGGAAATAAGTACTCAAATTTCAGAAAGTATAGATGCAAAATACATAATAAACAAACTAGAATTGTTTTATGGAGAAAAAATAATTCCGGAGAAAACACTAATATTTTTCGATGAAATTCAAGCAAATGAAAGAGCATTAACATCATTAAAATACTTCTATGAAGATGCAAAGCAATATCATATAATTGCAGCAGGCTCATTATTAGGAATAGCAATCAATAGAAAAGACTACTCATTTCCAGTAGGAAAAGTACAGTTGCTAAATATGTATCCATTATCGTTTAAGGAATTTTTAACAGCAATAGGAAGAGATAACATAATTGAAGAAATTCAAAAACACTTTAAGAATAATGAGAAGATGGATAAGGATATACACGAATTATGTTTAAGGTTATATAGAACATACTTAATTGTTGGTGGAATGCCAGAAGCTATACAAACATATTTAGAAGAAGAAAAAGTAATATCAGCATTAGATATTCAATCAGAAATATTATTATCATATGAAAGGGACATGACCAAATATGCAGACAACAGTTTATCAAACAGAATAATATCAGCATTTGATTCCATCCCAGTACAATTAGCAAAAGACAATCAGAAATTCCAATATAAAATTATAGCAAAAGGAGGAACATCAAGCATATTTGGTGAAGCTATATTATGGTTAAAAAATAGTGGAATAGTAAATCAAGTATATAAAGCAAATGCAGAAATTCCATTAGAAATGCACAAAGATCTATCAGCATTTAAGCTATACATGAGTGATGTGGGATTATTTGTAAATAAAGCGAGATATCCTTTATATCAAATAGATTTGAGCACACAGCCAACAATGATTTCAATGGGACCACTCACAGAGCATTATGTAGCAAATGAACTACGAATAAAAAACTATGAGACATATTATTGGGAATCAGAAGGAAAAGCAGAAATAGACTTTATAATACAAAAGGATACTAATATTATACCAATTGAAGTAAAAACAAGTACCAATACAAAATCCAGAAGTTTAGATTTATATATGAAAAAATATAACCCTGAATATGGAATTAGAATTTCCGAAAAAAACTTTGGATTTGAAAACAAGATAAAATCGGTACCTCTATATGCAACATTTTGCATATGAAATGTATTTTTGGCAACGGAGCAATGTTGTTATTTTTAATAATATTATTGACAATGTAAATAAAAAATGATACAATGCATATAATAAACAATGAAGGGAAGTGTATTAAATGGCACAGACAAATATTAATATAAGAATAGATGAAGAATTAAAGCAAAAATTTGATGAATTTTGTACAGATGTAGGAATGAGTATGACAACGGCATTCTGTATATTTGCGAAAAAAACAGTAAAGGAACAAAAGATACCTTTTGAGATTTCTAACGATCCTTTTTATAGTACTGCCAATATAAAAAGATTAGAAAAGGCAATTAAAGAAGCAGAAGAATGATTCACATTATAGGGACAAATGAATATTAATTGTAGGAGAAAAGCATGAACATATATGAAGAAACAAAATTCATAATGAAAAAATATGGAATAAATGCAAACAAGTCACTAGGACAAAACTTTTTAATAGATGATGAAATAGTATCAAAAATAGTAGAAAATGCTAACATTACTAATGAAGATTTAGTAATAGAAATTGGGCCAGGACTAGGAACTTTAACGAATGAACTATTAAAAAAAGCCAAAAAAGTAATTGTAGTAGAATTAGACGAAAGAATGATAAAAATATTGCAAGACAGATTTTCACTATATGAAAATATAGAAATAATAAATAAAGACATTCTAAAAGTAAACTTAAATGACCTAATATTAAAGGAAAAACAGGAAATGGGAATAAAAAGTGCAAAAGTTGTGGCAAATTTGCCATATTATATAACAACACCAATAATAATGAAGCTATTAGAAGAAAAAAGTGATATTGAAACAATAACTGTAATGGTGCAAAAAGAAGTCGCAGACAGGCTATGTGAAACACCAGGGGGAAAACTAAGTGGAGCAATTACATATAGTATATATTATTATTCAGAAGCGGAAATGGTATTAAAAGTACCGCATACATCATTCATACCAGCACCAGAAGTAGACTCAGCAGTTATAAAACTAAAAATAAGAAAAGAGCCACCAATAAAAGTAAAAGATGAAGAAAAATTATTCAAAATTATAAAATATGCATTTATGCAAAGAAGAAAAACACTAATAAATGCACTATCACAATGTGACATATTTAAAAACAAAGATGAAATAAAAGATATCTTAGAAAATTTAGGAATAAGCGAAAAAATTAGAGGGGAAGCCCTAACTTTACAAGAATTTGCAAATATTGCAAATAATATATATCGACAAATTTTTTAATATAAAAAAATCAGAAAATGCTATTTCCCTAGAAATTCAAGGGAAAAAGGGAAAACGAAAAAATTTGACAAATGAGGTAATTAATAGTATAATCACATCATGTAAATTTTAGGAGGTATTATAGACGTATGAAAGAAAATGAACAAGCATCTTTATCAATAAAAAAGATAGCTTTGATTACTATTGCTCTAATATTTATGCTTGGTGTGGGAGTAAGAGCTACTACAGCAAACTTAAATACAGTAAAAATCGTCCTATCAGATAATTACCAAATAGAAGTAATTACAACAAAAAAGGTAGTATCAGAAATACTAGAAGAAAACCACATAATTGTATTACCAACAGAAAGCGTATTTCCCTCATTAGACTCAGAAATTTCAGGTGAAAACTCAAGCATAACCATAACCTCATCATCAGAAACACCTACGGAACTAACAACTCTAGCAGAAGAAAGTGAGAAAATATCAATAGAGCAAATATTATCAAACTATTCACCAATAACAGAAAAAATAGTAACAAAAACAGAAGAAATACCTTATGAAACAGTAGATGAGAAAGGAAAAGAAGTTGACTTAAACAACAAATCAAAAAATTATAAAGTACAGAAAAAAGGCAAAGTAGGAAAAAAAGAATCAATATATAGAGTGAAATATCAGAATGATATCGAAATAGAAAAAGTAGAAATAAGCAGTGAAATAGTATCACAACCAGTAAAAGAAATTGTAACAGAGACATTAGAAGTATCAACAAGAAATTCAAACACATATAGAGTGAGTGGTGTAACAGCTCAAAACGCAAAAAGTTTAGCAAAAGTAGTAGAAGGAATTGAACCACAAGTAAGAACATTAAATGCATCAGCATATACTGCATCAACCTGTGGAAAGTCACCATCATCACCAGGATATGGAATAACATCCTCAGGAGCAAGAGCATCATCTTGGTATACAGTAGCAGCAGGTTCAGCATATCCAATTGGAACAGTAATATATATACCATATTTTGCAAATAAACCAAATGGTGGTTGGTTTGTAGTACAAGATAGAGGAGGAGCAATAAAAAATAACAAACTAGATGTATATATGGATACATATAGAGAATGTGAAATATTTGGAAGAAGAAACTTAGAATGTTATATATATGTAAAATAATAGAACTTAGATATTAGAGATTATGGGGGGCACATTAAATGTGCCCATAATTTATAGTATTAGAAAAATCAATTATTATGCTTCAACGAAATTATCATAGAATGTAGGGGCGATTAGTAATCGCCCGTTAAGAAAGGAAAATGCTAATGAAATTAATTTCATGGAATGTAAATGGATTAAGAGCTGCAATGACAAAAGGATTTAGCGAATTTTTTGAAAAAGAATCAGCAGACATATTTTGTATACAAGAAACAAAAATGCAACCAGGACAAGCAGAAATAAACTTTGAAGGTTATAAGCAATATTGGAATAGTGCAATAAAGAAAGGATACTCAGGAACAGCAGTATTTACAAAAATAGAACCATTAAAAGTAACATATGGAATAGGAATAGAAGAACATGATCAAGAAGGAAGAGTAATAACATTAGAATTTGAAAAATTTTACCTAGTAAACTGTTATACACCTAATGCAAAAAGAGAACTAGAGAGACTAGAATATAGAATGGTATGGGAAGATGAATTCAGGAAATATCTAATAGAGTTAGACAAGAAAAAGCCAGTAATACTATGTGGAGACTTAAATGTTGCACATAAAGAAATAGATTTAAAAAACCCAAAAACAAATGTAGGAAATGCAGGATTTACAAATGAAGAAAGAGGAAAAATGACAGAATTACTAAATTCAGGATTTGTGGACTCGTTTAGATATCTATATCCAGAGAAAGAAGAAGCATATACTTGGTGGTCATATATGTTTCATGCTAGAGAAAAAAATGTAGGATGGAGAATAGATTACTTTATAACATCAAAATCAATAGAAAAAGATATAAAAGAAGCTACAATTTATAGTGATGTATATGGTAGTGATCATTGCCCTGTAGGAATTACCATTGGAAAATAATTGCCCACTGGCATAGAACAGATTCTTGCATATCACGGAATAAAAATACAAAATATCACGGAACAGAAAATAAAAATATCACGGAACGGAAACCCAAAATATCACGGAATAAAATTTACAAATATCACGGAATATGTTAAAATATATTTGAAAATAAGTAAAGACAGAGCGTGAAAATCTGTTTCTTTAGAAAGGATTGAATAAAAATGGAAATTAGCAATTACAAAAAAAGAGTTTTAGATGATAAAATCGAACATTACTTAAAATTATTTGGTGCAGTTTCCATTGAAGGACCAAAATATTGTGGAAAAACATGGGCTGGAAGATATCATTCAAAAAGTGAAGTATTATTACAAAGAACAACAGGAAAAGAAGGAAATAACATTGAGCTTGCAAAAATATCTCCATCAATAATATTAGAAGGAGAAAAGCCAAAACTAATTGATGAATGGCAAGAAGCAACAAATTTATGGGATGAAATTAGAGCAGATGTTGATAGAACAGGCTTAAAAGGACAATACATTTTAACAGGTTCATCTACACCAAACAGGAAAGAAATATCACATAGTGGGGCAGGAAGGTATGGAAAAATCTATTTAAGAACTATGAGTTTATATGAATCAGGAGATTCAAGTGGGGATATATCTTTAGAACAATTATGCAATAATATAATGAAACCAAAATTAACAGGAGAAGTTGATTTAAAAAATATAGCAAAGTTAATTATAAGAGGCGGATGGCCAGGAAATTTAGGATATTCTGTTAAAGACTCTATAGAATCTATAAAAGAATATATAGATTTAATTATAAATGATGATTTATATAGATTAGACGGTGTAAATAGAGATAAGCATAAAATGAAATTATTATTGAAATCTCTTGCAAGAAATGAAAGTACAACAGTATCAAATATGACATTAAAAAATGATATAAGTGAGATTGATAATGAAGATATTGATATAGACACGTTATCTTCATACTTAAATGCATTGGATAAATTATATTTATTAGATAATGATGAACCATTCTCAACCAATGTCAGGTCTTCTGTAAGAGTTAAAAAATCTGAAAAAAGGCATTTTGCTGATCCTTCAATAGCAAGTGCATTGTTAAATTTAACAGAAGAAAAATTAATTAATGATTTAAAAACATTCGGATTTTTATTTGAAGCAATGGTTGAAAGAGATTTAAAAATATATGCAAATTCATTTAATGCTAAAGTATTTCATTATCAAGATTACCAAAATAGAGAAATTGATTCTATTATAGAACTAGAAGATGGAAATTGGTGTGCAATAGAAATAAAATTAGGTGTAAATCAGATAGAAAAGGCAGCACAAAATCTAGTACAATTAAAGAAAGCAATAGAAAAGGAAAAGGGGAAAGCACCATCTGTTTTGTGTGTAATTTGTGGACTTTCAAATGCAGCATATAAAAGAGAGGATGGAGTATTTGTCGTACCGATTACAGCATTAAAGCCATAGAAGAAAAAGAAAGGAATGTTAAAATGGAAAAAGAAAAAAAAGTAATAACCAAATGGTTATATTGGTTCACATTTGCAGTAGCAGTAATTGCGGTATATAAAGTATTAGACAAATTTGGAGAAATCACAACATGGTTAAAAGGCCTAATAAGCATTTTATATCCATTTATAATGGCAATAATTTTAGCATATTTATTTTATATACCATGTAGAGGCATAGAAGGAAGACTAAGAAAAATGGGACTAAAAAAGGGAGCAAGAGGTCTATCAATATTTATAGTCTATGCAATAGCAATAATCTTTTGTGTATTAGCAATAAAATTTGTAATACCAACAGCTTCAGAAAGCATAATGGATTTAGTAAGTAGCTTACCAAACTATTACACAAAAGCAATAGATGCAATAAAAGAAATGCCAGAAGATTCGCTATTAAATAAAATAAATGCAATACAGATAATAGAAGGTTTAGGAGATATAGATTTAACTCAATACTTTAGTCTAGAAAATTTAGGTCAATACATAAAAGGAGTATTAGGGCTTGCAACTACATTATTTGATATATTTGTAACACTAGTAGTATCAATATACATATTAGCGGAAAGAAGTGAAATACTAAACTTTGCAAGAAGATTTTGTAAAGCAATTTTTAAAAATGATACATACAAAGATATAGGTAAAAACTTTAGACGTTCGAATGAAGTATTCTTTAAATTCTTATCAAGTCAATTACTAGACGGATTTGTTGTAGGAATAATGGTATCAATTGCAATGAGCATATTACATGTGAAATATGCAGTGCTACTTGGATTTATGATAGGGTTATTTAACTTAATACCATATCTAGGAGCTGTAATTGCTGTAGCAGTTGCTGTAATAATAACAGCATTAACAGGGGGAGTATCTCAGGCAATATGGATGGCAGTAACAGTAATTATATTACAACAAATTGATGCAAACATAATAAATCCTAGAATTACAGGAAATTCGTTAAATATAAGTCCAATACTAGTAATCTTTTCAGTAACATTATTTGGTGCATACTTTGGAATAATAGGAATGTTCTTAGCAGTTCCAATAGTAACAGTAATAAAACTAAGTATAGAGGATTATATAAGTGTAAGACATAATGGAAAAGTTATTAAATCACAAGCTGAGAAACCTGCAAAAGAACAAGAATCAAAAGATGAAAAATAAGAATTCAATTATTGTAAATATTTGTATAATAGGCTCTTTTTTGGTAAATAATAAAACCAAAGAAGAGCCATATTTTTATCTATAAATGTAGTGGAACCCTTTGGGCGTCTGTAAATAAAAGAATATACTAATAATATATAAATATGGCAAAATTATACCTTCTAAATAATTTGTCATTTAGAAAGAGTTAGTGAGGTAATTATGAAAAAGTTTATAATCTTTGCAATAATTATAATATTAATATTTATGTTATCAATATTTATAGGTACAAAGCTTAAATTACCTAAAGTAGATGAAATAATACAAGAAGAGGAAAGTATTGGTAGTACAGAACAAGAAGAAAGGCGAGAAGAAAAACAAGAGGAAAAAAGGGAAACAGAAATAAATGAAATAGAACCAGCAGTATCAGAAGAAGAACCAAATAAAGAACATTATGTATTAAGAGAAGTTGAAAAACAAATAAAAGTATATAGCATAGATGATAATGAAAAAGAAGAATTATATATGAATACAAATATTGCAACAGAATATTTACCAGAAACAGATAAAGCGAGTCTAGAACAGGGAATACATGTGTATAGTAAAGGTGAGCTAAATGAAATTTTACAAGACTTTGAATAATTGTATATAGTCTTTAACAATATTTTTGAAAGTATACTTAACTTTATCAGCAGTTTCTTTTACTTCTTCATGTGATAATTCGCTTGATTCTATACTTAAAGAAGAAGATATACCTGATGCCATATTTGTTATACAAGATACTCCTACAACTCTCATACCACAGTGCTTTGCAGTAATTGCTTCTGGAACAGTAGACATACCTACAGCATCAGCTCCTAAAATACGTAAAGCCTTAATCTCAGCAGGAGTTTCATATGAAGGACCCTTCATATAAGCATATACACCAGTTTGTGCACGATTGGTGTATTTATTTATAATATCAAATAATTTTCCAGAGAAATCTATATCATATATTTGAGACATACTAGGAAAACGCGTACCAAATTCATCTAAATTTTTACCTCTTAAAGCAGATTCAGCAAAAAAAGATAATTGGTCATTTATAACCATAAAATCTCCTGCTTGAAAATCTAAATTAATACCTCCTGAGGCATTTGTAAGCAATAAATTAGTTATACCCAATAAGCGAAAAACTCTAATAGGAAAAGTGACTTCATCTAAATTATAGCCTTCATAGTAATGAAATCTTCCATTCATTGCAATTATAGGAACACCACTAATTGTACCTATTAATAATTCTCCTGCATGACCTGAAACAGTAGAAACAGGAAAATCGGGAATATCCTTATATTTAATAGTAATTAAATCTTCAAATTCATCAGCCAATACTCCAAGACCAGAACCCAATACAATAGCAAGTTTAGGAGAAATATCGCCAATTTTACTTTTTATATAATTAGTTGCTCTTTGATAATTTTCAAAATTCATAAATAATTTCCTTTCGTTCTAAAAATATAATTATTTTTAAATATGTTCTATTATACCATATACATAATTATATTACAATTTTATAATAATTCAGTTACAATTCACAGCTATTCTAACATAAAAATTTGTGTTTGTGGGGAGGATTATACATTTTAAAATTATACAAAATTATAATTACATGTGTAGGGGCACGGCGCACCGTGCCCAAATAGATAATTATAAATTTTATGTGATTT
>CAOKMR010000070.1 GCA_948469815.1 uncultured Clostridiaceae bacterium
AACATTTAACATAATAATAAATTATAGGATATATCGTTTAATATTAAAATTATATCAAATTTATAATTATTTGGGCACGGTGCGCCGTGCCCCTACACATGTAATTATAATTTTATATAATGTTTAAAACATAAAATATCTCCACAAATCCCAATTTATATATTAATTATCTGAATTATAATCTAAATATATTACATTTTCATTACAATATATTTTTAAGCACATGGCAATTATTTTTCAATTTTTTCGGGTTTCATGCCTAGAGTGGTTTTGCAGATAAGCCTATCAAAAATCAATAAAAATGAAGGTAATAATGTTATAACACATAATACACTTACAATAGCACCTCTAGACATCAAAGTACATAAAGAGCTAATCATCTCTATTTTTGAATAAGCACCAACTCCAAAAGTTGCACCAAAGAAGCAAAGACCACTTACAACAATTGAACTAATTGAAGTACCCAAAGCATCATCGACAGCAGACTTTTTATCTTTTCCATCTTTTCTATTAGATACATATTTATTAGTTATTAATATTGCGTAATCAATAGTTGCACCCAACTGAATAGTACCTATAACAATAGAAGCAATAAAAGGTAAAATAGTATTTGTATAATAAGGAATTCCCATATTTATAAATATGGCAAGCTCAATAACAGCAATCAATATAATAGGTAAAGAAACAGATTTAAGTACTATAATCATAAGTACAAATATAATACCAATAGAAAAAGTATTAACACTATTGAAATCATGGTCACTGATTTCTACTAAATCCTTCATAAGAGGACCTTCTCCTGCGAGAATAGAATTCTCATCATACTTTTTACTAATTTCATTAACTTTAGTTACCTGTTCATTTAACTCATTTGTAGCCATTTCATATTTAGAATTTATAATAACCATTTGATATTTATCATTTTGGAAAATAGATAATAAATCATCTGGCAAAGCTTCTTTTGGAATACCAGAAGAGGCTATCTTAGAAAATCCTAAGGCCCATTCGATGCCATCTAAATTTTCAATTTCATCAAGCATTTCATTAACTTTATAATCTGGAACATCTTTATCAATTAATAATAGTTCCATAGAAACCATATTAAAATCATCTTTTAAAGATGTATTAGCACTAACACTATCTAGAGTAGCAGGTAAAGACTTATCTAGGTTATAATAAATTCCTGTAGATTTATAACCATAAAAGGCTATAGGTAGAATAACTATAAAAGCAACTGCGAATACTTTATAATGCTTAATTATGAAATCTTTGACTCTTGTAAATTTAGGTAATATTACCTTATGTTTAGTCTTTTCAATTAAACTATTTAACTCAAGAATCATAGCAGGAAGTACAGTAACAACGCATATAACTCCGAAAAGAACACCTTTAGCCATAACAAGCCCTATATCTTTGCCTAAAGTAAGATCCATACTGCAAAGAGCTAAAAAACCAGCAATAGTAGTAAGTGAGCTTCCAACAACACTCATAAGAGTTTTTCCAATAGCATTTGCCATAGCTTGATTTATATCTGAAATCTTTTCCTTTTCTTGTACATAACTATGATAAAGGAAAATAGCAAAATCCATAGTAACACCTAATTGTAAAACTGAACTTATTGCCTTAGTAATGTAAGAAATTTCTCCAAAAACAATATTAGTTCCCATATTATACAAAATGGCTATTCCAATGTTTAATAAAAGTAAAAAAGGTGCAATATAGGAGTCAAGAGCAAGTTCTAGTACAATTAAACATAGTAAAACAGCAATAACAACATAAACTATAATTTCAGAATTAGATAAATCCCTAGTATCTAAAACAGTTGCTGCCATTCCACTAATTTTACATTGAGAATCTGCTATTTTTCTCATATCTTCAATACTTTTAAGAGTAGTATCTGAGGAAATTTGATCTTTAAAAGTAACAAGCATAATAGTTTTACCATCTTTATAAACAGTATCCTTCACACTATCTGGAAGAAAATCAGTTGGAATACTACTACCAGTAATATCAGCTATACTCACCACCTTTTCTACATTATCCAAATCTTTAAACTTATCTTCTAACTTGATAATATCTTTAGTTTGCATATTATCTAAAATCACTACAGAAAAGGCACCCATATTAAAATCATTAGATAAGATATTTTCACCTTTGATAGTTTCAATATCATCAGGTAAATACACCAAAATATCATAATTAATTCTTGTAGCCTTCATTCCAATAAGAGAAGGAATTAGTAGTAATAAAGATAAAATAAGAATCACTCTTCGATGTTTACAAATAAACTGTCCAAACTTAACCATAAAAATACTCCTTTCTAAAATGACCATAAGTCACTTTTGATATTATACCACCATTATGACCGTTGGTCAATACCTTTATAATAATTATATGCAAAAGTAAACAAAAAAAGCCCTCATATTAGGAGTTTTATATTATAACGTAAAATTGGGGGGGTGTATGTGTGATTTTATTATATAAAATCACAATGAATAATTAATAATGAATGGTTAATGATGAATAATAAATGTAGGGGCAGGCCCTGTGTGTGCCCGTTGAAATAGGAAGAAATTATAACATTTGTATTTATTATGAATATATTACATTTAATATTTAAATAAATAATACAATTTAAAATTTCTGCATTTGGGCGGACACATGGCCCGCCCCTACAACGTATAATTATAATTCTCTACAATTTTTATCATCCCCACAACCACAAATTTATATAACAATAAAAAATAAATATTGACCAATCGTCTAAAATATGTAATAATATATTCTAATAATTATAGAAAGAAATGATAGATATGAAAAAAGAGAAAACCGAAAAAACAGATGGGAATGACAAAGAGTCAAGATTATTAAACACAGCATTTAAGTTGTTTACAGAAAAGGGAATGAAGGATACATCAATACAAGATATAGTAGATAATGCAAATGTAGCAAAAGGTACATTTTACTTATACTTTAAAGACAAATATGAGATTAGAGATATATTAATAGCAAAAAAGTCAAACAAATTATTTAATGAAGCATTAAAAGAGTTAAGAAAAAATTATATCGAGAATTTATCTGATCAAGTCATATTTATAATAAACTATGTAATTGATGAATTAGTAAAAGCGCCAACATTATTAAAATTTATATCAAAAGATTTATCTTGGGGAATTTATAATAAAAATGTAAGAAAAATATATGAAGAAACAAGTGAAGACAGTATATATAAGCTATTTATAAAAGGAGTAGAAGAAAATCATATAGATTTAAAGAATCCAGAGGTTACTCTATTTATGATAATAGAATTACTAAGCTCAACTTGTTTTAATTCTATTTTATATAATGAACCATTACCGATAAATGAGTTTAAGCCATATTTATATGATACAATTAGAAATATGATAGGGAAATAATATTATTAGGGACATTCTTCAAAGTTTTAAAATGAACTTTTGGGGAATGTTCCTAATGCTATATAGAAAAGAATTAATATATTCTCAATATCTGTCCAACAAAAATCAAATTAGGATTACGTATTCCATTAAGTCTAGCAATATTAGATACAGTAGTTCTATATCTTTTAGCGATTCTCCATAATCTATCACCTCTTTGCACTCTATAATAAACATTTTGCATTTGATTAATAGAGTTATCCAAAGGAATTCTTAAGTTTTGACCTACATAAATTAAATTCGGATTTTTGATATTATTTAAAGCAACGATTTCATTTACAGTTATACCATAACGATTAGCAATCTTAGATAAAGTATCACCTCTTCTTACAGTATATCTGACTTCCTTAGACTTATTAGGATCATCAGAAACAGAAATTAATAATCTCTGACCTATATAAATTAAATCAGGATTTTGAATATTGTTTAATTTAACCAAATTTTCAACAGTTGTATTATACCATAAAGCGATATGTGATAAAGTATCACCACGTTTTACATAATAATAGATATTGTTAGAACCATCAGGGTCAGGAGTAGGTTCAGGAGTAGGAGCAGGAATCACACTACTATCAGAAAGAAAGATATCATTTCTAAATTTATCTAAATCCACATTACCATTTATTCCATCAATTCTACCCTTATCAGAATATTGAAAACCAATCCACTCATTCCAATTACCAGTACTAGACGGAACATTTACACCATACTCAGCAATCCATAAAGGGTAAGACAAAGCTAACTCTCGACTAAAGACAGTTCTAGCATTATATTCATCACTATAAACAACACATTCCTTTTTAGTTAATTCCTCTAATTTTTGCAAAAAAGCAAAAGAAATCTGATTAACCTTTTGAGCACCTAATCCATCAAAAACCTCAAAATCCATTGCAAGTCTACAATCAGGCTTGGTGCCAGAAATAACCGAATGGAAAAAAATTGCTTCTTTAACAGCCTCTTCCTCATTTCTCGCCCTAATAAAATGGTAAAATCCAATTTTAAGCTCCTGAGCTTTAGCATTCTCATAATTAGTTCTAAAATAAGGGTCAATAATAGTAGTTCCTTCACTAGCCTTTATATAAACTACCTGTATTCCAGATGCTTTAACTTTAGCATAATCAATGTAACCTTGATACTCACTTACATCAATACCAGAATATGTGGCATTAGTTGGAATTGGTACAGCATAACATATAGAATTAATGATACAAAAAATATGTATAAATAAAGCCAAAAACATAATAGAAAATTTCAGAACATTTCTTTTCATAGAAAAACATCCTTCCTAATTCTTAAAGTCATTTATTTATTATATTTATGATAATTAAAATGTGTGACAAATGGAAATTGGGAAACAGGTAAATTTATGTGATTAAAACTATTATCCTGTAACCCTGTAACATTTGCCATAAAATTTCCCTGAATTGTAAGTGGTACGTATTGATTTCTTAACAATTCTATTATATAATTAATACATTAATTTCCTAAGGAAAAAGAAGGATAGAGAAATACTTAAAAATTGAGCCTTAAGGAAGGAATGGAAAAAAGTGAAAAATATAACTGAAAAATTATTAAATAATGAGCAATTTAATTCATATATAAAAAAAGCTCAAAGTAAAGAAAGTCCAATACATTTATTGGGCTTAACTGACATGTCAAAAGCTTATATAACAGGAACAACATTAAAACTAATAAAAAGACCAATTTGTATAATTACATATAATGAAATAGAAGCAAAAGAGTTATTAAAGTATTGTAAATACTTTAGTAGGAATGCATTACTATTTCCAAAAAAAGAAATTACCACATATGAAATAGATGCACAAAGTAAAGACATCTTATATGAGAGAATAGAAACAATAAATAAGATGTATAGAAATGAAGCAGAAATTGTAATACTACCAATAGAATCAATAATGCAACCAATAATCTGTAAAAAAGATTTATATAAAAACATAATAAAATTTGAAATGTCAAAAACATATAAACTAGAAGATATAAAAGAAAAGCTAGTAAAACTAGGGTTTGAGAGATGTGAACTAATTGAAGGAAGAGGACAATTCAGTATTAGAGGAGATATAATAGACATTGCATTATCAGAAACGCAAGGAGCAAGAATAGAGCTTTGGGGAGATGAAGTAGACTCAATAAGATATTTTGATATATCTAGCCAAAGGTCAACTGAGAACTTACAAGAAATTGAAATATATCCTGCAAACGAGGAAATAGGAGAACTAACAGGAAGCATAATAGAATACATAAATGATGACTATATGATATTTATAGATGAAATCAGTAGAATAAAACTAAGAGTAGAAGCCATTTTATCAGACAATAAACTGATTATAAAAGACTTAATCGAAAAACAAAAAAATGTACCATATGTATTAGAAAACATGTATGGATATGATACGATTAGTAATTCTATAAACAAATATGACAAAATATATTTAGAAAGACAAGACATTACTCAAGAAAAGGAAAATGTATTTACTTTTATATATAATCAACTAAAAGATATAGATGAAGATTTCAGTAAACAAATCAATGAAGAAAATAAAAAAGGATATATAAAACAAAAAACAAAAAGACTAAGTAAAGAATTCAGAGAAGGAGAAACAGTAATATTCTCAGACTTAAAAGTTGGAGATTATATAGTTCATAGAACAAATGGTATAGGACAATTTATAGGTGTAAATACTATAGAAGCGGATAAAATAATAAAAGACTATATAAAAATTAGATATAAAGATGATGATATTTTATATGTTCCAACAGACGCACTAGACAGCGTAAGAAAATATATAGGTTCAGAAAATGACATACCAAAATTGAATAGACTTGGAAGTCAAGAATGGGCAAAAGCGAAGGCAAAAGTAAAATCAAATTTACAAGAAGTAGCAAGGAACTTAATAGAATTATATGCAAAACGTGAAAAATCTAAAGGATATGCTTTCTCAAAAGATACACCTTGGCAAAAGCAATTCGAAGATGATTTCCCATTTAAGGAAACAGAAGACCAACTAAGGTGTATAGAAGAAGTAAAAAAAGATATGGAAATGCAAAAACCTATGGATAGACTATTATGTGGAGATGTTGGATATGGAAAAACAGAAGTAGCACTTAGAGCTGCATTTAAAGCATGTATGGACTCAAAACAAGTAGCATATCTTGCGCCAACCACCATTTTGGCAAATCAACAATATGAAACATTTAAAGAAAGAATGAAAGGATTTCCGATAAAAGTAGAACTATTAAATCGTTTTAGAACTGCAAAACAACAAAAAGAAACTATAAAAAAGCTAAAACTAGGTGAAATAGATATAGTAATAGGAACACATAGATTACTAAGTAAAGATGTAGAATTCAAAGATTTGGGGTTATTAGTAATAGATGAAGAGCATAGATTCGGAGTAAAACATAAAGAAAAGATAAAAGAATATAAAACAAATGTAGATGTATTAACAATGACGGCAACACCAATCCCAAGAACTCTACATATGTCAATAGTTGGAGTACGAGATATGTCTGTCATATATGAACCACCACAAGACAGAAAGCCAGTGCAAACTTATTTATTAGAATATGATGCAGAAGTTGTAAAGGAAGCAATTACAAAAGAATTAGAAAGAAATGGTCAAGTATTTTATTTATATAACAATGTTCAAGGAATAGAAAGAAAATCAGTAGAAATTCAAAACCTAGTTCCAGAAGCAAAAGTAGTATTTGCACATGGAAGAATGAGTGGAGAAGAAATAGAAAATATAATGAGAGATTTCATTTGGGGAGAAGCAAATGTAATAGTATGTACAACAATATTAGAATCAGGAATTGATATACCAAATGCAAATACAATAATAGTAGAAAATGCAGATAGGTTAGGACTTGCACAACTATATCAAATAAGAGGTAGAGTTGGAAGAAGTGATAAAGAAGCATATGCATATATTACATACAAAAGGGATAAACTATTACCAGAAATAGCAGAAAAAAGACTAAGAGCAATAAAGGACTTTACTGAATTTGGTTCAGGATTTAAAATTGCAATGAGAGACTTAGAAATACGTGGAGCAGGAAGCATGCTAGGAGAAATACAGCATGGTCATATGGGAGAAGTTGGATATGATATGTACTGTAAATTATTAGATGAAGTAGTAAAAGAAATGAGAGGAATACAAGTAGAGGAAGAATATGAAATTCAAATAGACTTGAATATTTCAAGTTTTATCCCAGATAAATATATAGAAAGTGGTAGTCAAAAAATTGAGATATATCAAGATATTGCTTTATGTAAAACTGAAAAGGATATAGAAAATATAATAGATGAAATAACAGACAGATTTGGCAATATGCCAGATGAAGTAGAAAACTTATTAGAAATAACTAGAATAAAACAACTAGCAAGAAAAGCAAATATCATAAAAGTGATGCAAAAAGGAAACAAAATAGTATTTAACCTAAATTCTAAAAAATTCGATATGGAAGCTGTACCAAAACTAGTAGAACAATACAAAGATAAGATTAAATTTTCATCAGGAATAAATCCATATATAACATACAATATAAAAAATGAAAACGATATAATAAAAGAAACAAAACAATTTCTACAAATGATTTAAAAATAATTCAATTATTTTCTAACCTAGAAATATATATGTAGCATTGTAGGGGCAGGCCCTGTGTCTGCCCAATGAAAGAAATAAAATTATTAATTAATTGTCAAAAGGAGGATATATAAAATGCAAATAATCACAAGCAAAGACAATGAAATCATAAAAAACGTAAAAAAACTAAAAGACAAAAAATATAGAGAAGACAAAAAGCAATTTATAATAGAAGGAATAAAACTAATAGAAGAAGCAATAGAAGAAAATATGAAAATCGAAATGATAATTGTTTGTGAAGAATGTATGAAAGAGCAATGTATAGAACAAAGATTGCTGTACCAAATTGCCAAATATAATTGCATATATGTATCTGAAAAAGTATTTTTAAGTCTAACAGACGTAAAAAATCCCCAAGGAATGTTAGCAGTAATAGAGATGGAAAACACAGAAGACAAAATAAATTATAATGAAGACATAATATTTGTATTAGATGGAATACAAGACCCAGGAAACTTAGGAACGATAATAAGAACAATAGACAGTGTAGGACTAACACAAATCATAGTATCAAAAGACACAGTAGATGCATACAACCCCAAAGTAGTACGTTCAACAATGGGAGCAATATTTAGAGTAAAAGTAATAGAATCACAAGACATAATAAGAACGATAAGAAACATAACAAAACATGAATATAAAACAATAGCAACATCATTAGACACAGAAAACTCAATCTATGACATAGACTTTAGCAAAAAAATAATAGTAATAGGAAACGAAGCAAATGGAGTATCAAAAGGAATACTAAATATAGCACATCAAAAAGCCAAAATACCAATGCTAGGCAAAACAGAAAGTTTAAATGCGGCTGTATCTGCCAGTGTAATTGCATATGAATATGTAAGAAGGAAGATAAAATCATAGGCAATTACACTGTAGGCATGGAAAATTTACGAAGTAAATTTTACAGGAAAAAAAGACAGGTGTAATTGCTTATGAGTATGTAAGGAGAAAGGTAGAAATAAAGAAATAGGCTATTATAGCAAAGCAGTTAGTGTAAAATAAATTCGGGAAAATTAAATTGATAAAAAATAAGATACCCAT
>CAOKMR010000071.1 GCA_948469815.1 uncultured Clostridiaceae bacterium
TTTATCTTATACCACAAAAATCAAAAAATGTTAGTGGGTGGTAATAAAATATGGCAGTAACAAAAATATGGAAAGTAAAAGACAGACTGGATATTACAATAGACTATGCAGTAAATCGGAGAAAAAACAGAAGAAAAATTATATGTATCAGGTATAAATTGTATGCCTGATACATCATATCAAGAAATGATAAATGTAAAAAAGCAATTTTTCAAAACAGATGGAATACAATGCTTTCATGCAGTACAATCTTTTGTAAAAGGAGAAATAACACCAGAACAAGCACATGAAATTGGAATTAAACTTGCTGAAGAACTATGGGGAGATAAATTTCAAGTAGTAGTTTCTACTCATCTAAACACAGATAACCTACACAACCATTTTGTTTTAAATTCTGTTTCATTTTTAGATGGCAAAAGATTTTGTAATACAAAGAAGGACTATTCTACTATGAGAAAAGCTTCAGATAAACTTTGTGAAGAATATGGGCTAAGTGTTTTGAAACAAGAAGAAAAATATAATAAATATGCTACAAGTAGTTTATATAAGGAACTTATGAAAGATAGTATAGATTATGCAATAGCAAATGCTAAAGACTATAACGAATTTATTAAAATATTACAAGATTTAGATTATATTGTTACTGATAAAAATAATACATTATCTATTAGGCGAGAGCCATATAAACGAAATACAAGAATTGAAAGGCATTTTGGAAATAATTACTCAAAAGAAAATATTTATAAAAGAATATTAGAAACACAGCCACAATATCCATATTCGCCAGATCCATATTTATTAGCAAATAGAAGTTATGAAAGATATAACAATGAAAAACAAAAATGTTTGCAATATAAAGGCTCTATTTCATATTTGATTTTTCACTATGAGAAATTACTAGGTATCAATATAGAAATCGTCTCAAAACCTAATATAACGAAAATGACACCAGAATTAATACAAGCAATTAAGAAAATGGATGAATTTTCTAAACAAGTTAGATTTGTATGTAAAAATAACATTAATACAGAACTAGAACTACTGAATTATCAAAAATCAGTTTACGAAAAAATTAATCCACTAAAAAGTGAAAGAGAAAATTTATGGAAAAAGCATAAAAGAGGCAAAACAGATGAAGAAAAATCAAGTATCGAAAATCAAATTATAGAAATATCTAAAAAAATCACACCACTTGCTGAAGAAATAAAACATTGCAATAATATTGAATTAAGGCTAGAAAAAATTAAAAAATATGAGCTTTATCAAAAGTTAGAAAATGAGAAAAAAGAGTTTGAAAAGGAACAGGTAAGAAAGAAGAAAGATAGAGTTAGGTAAGATAAAAGGAACGGTTTTTAAACTGTTCCTTTTATCTAGTTTCTAGATACTCTTTCCACCATCTACTAAATATGTAGATCCAGTAGTCCACAAACATTTATCTGACAATAAAAATTCTATTGTTGGTGCTATATCTTTTTTTGCATTGCCAATTCTTCCTAATGGATAAAGTTTTTCTTTATCTTTAGACCATTTATCATAACCCTCTTGTGTATAATCTCCACTTGCTACATATATATTTGTATATACTGCTGCTGGATTTACACTATTTACTCTTATATTGTATTTCCCCAGTTCTTGCCCCATATATTTAGTTAGCATATCAACTCCTGCTTTACTTGCACAATAAGCTATTGAGCCTCCCGCTCTTTCTGATGACATTGAAGAAATATTTACAACTGATGTATTTGTTCCCTTTTTTAGTAAAGGTAATAATGTTTTAGTTAATACAAATATTCCTGTTAAATTTATATTTATAGAATTATTCCACTCTTCGATAGTCTGTTCTTCAATTCCACCTAATTTAATAATTCCTGCGGAGTTTACTAATCCATCTAGTTTTCCATATTTTCTATCTATTTCATTATATATCTTTTTGCAATCTTCTATATTACTAATATCTCCTTGTAAAAATGTAATTTTGTCAGAATTATTACCTAATTTTTCTTTTGCTAAAGATAAATTTTTATCTCCTCTTGAAAGAGAAATAATTTCATATCTTTCTTGTTCTAATAAATATTCTATTGTTCCAAGACCAATACCACTTGTTCCACCAGTTACTAAAATGACTTTATTTTCTTCTAACATATAAAACCTCCATTATTATCTTGTAAATCTCCATTGTTTAAAATATCTACATTTGCCTTCATCATTTAATGAAATTTGGAATATTCCATCTATTTCCTGTTTTGTATCTGTTTTTGTAATTATTCTTGTCATTTGCCAATTAATAATGCAAATTTCAGCATTAAAAGCTAGTATTTTATATTTATAATTTATATTTTTCTGATTATCTGCAACCACATTCCATAAATTAGTTACTTCTTCAAAATTTGCACATGGTTTATCTATTGGATTTTCATAGTATTCAACATCTTTACTTAATGTTTCTAATGTTCTTTTCCAATCTAACTCTTTCCAAGATTCCATAAACTCTTTAATCCAATTATCATATAATTCAAACATTATAATTCCTTCCTTCTATTTCTTAATAATTGCAGTAACTTCAATTTCAATTTTTGAACCTTTTCTAACAAATCCACCAACTTCTACCATTGTAGAAACAGGCATTGAGTTCTTAAAATATTCTGCTCTAATTGAAGATACAACTTCAAAATCATTTATATCTTTTAGATAAATGACTGCTTTAACAACATCATCTAAAGTCGCTCCTGCTTGTTTTAAAATATCATTTATCTCGTTAAATACTAAATTTGTTTGCTCTGCTACATCTTCTGTTGAAACTTCATTGAACTCACCTTTTGGAGCTTGAACACCTGAAACAAATATTAAATAAGAATCACCTAAATCAATTTTTTTAGCTAGTGTATATACACCCTTCATTACATACCCTTCTGGTTTTATGTTTTCAATTTTCATAAATAAATTCCTCCTAACAAATGCATTAATCATAAATTTACAAGAATTGTTGATTTTAAATAAAATTTATTTTATAATTTTAAATGTTAGGAGGATTACCTATATGAAGAATATTGAAACAAATCGTATAGAAAATAAAGAACAACTAAACGAAGATTTTGAACAAGAGGTAATTGCTTTTCTTAATTATAAAGAAGGTGGAATTATTTATGTTGGAGTTAGAAAAAACGGTCAAGTTGTTGGTGTACAAGATATAGATTTAACACAATTGCAAATTAAAGATAGAATAAAAAATAACATACAACCTTCTACTTTAGGATTATTTGATGTAATTGTGGAAACAATAGATGATAAAGATGTTATAAAAGTTATTATTTCAAGTGGAACAGAAAAACCTTATTATTTAAGAAAAAAAGGAAGAACTCCAGAAGGATGTTATATTAGAATTGGTAGTAGTAAAGAAAGAATGACTTTTGATATGATTGATGAAATGTATGCTAGACGTGTGAAAAATTCTTTAAAAGAAATAGAATCTCCTAGACAAGACTTGAGCTTTAGACAATTAAAAATATATTACGAAGAAAATGGAATGAAACTTAACGATAATTTTGCAAGAAATCTAAATCTTCTAACAGATGAAGGAAAATATAATTATAATGCTTATTTACTTGCAGATGAAAATAATATATCAATAAAATTAGTTAAATATTTAGGAACAAATAAATTAGAATTAATAGAAAATCATGAATATGGTTATTGCTGTATAATTACTGCAACACATAGAATTTTAGAAAGATTAGTTTCAGAAAATACAGTATATGCAAAAATTGAATATAAAGGTAGAAAAGAAGTTGAAATGATTGATAGTAAAGCTTTAAAGGAAGCTGTTATAAATGCTATTGTTCATAGTGATTACACTTATAATACTTCGCCAATAATTGAACTATATTCTGATAGAATTGAAATCACATCTGGAGGTGGACTTCCACAAGAATTATCGCAAGAAGAATTTTTAGAAGGTGTTACTGCTCCAAGAAATAAAGAACTTATTCGAGTATTTAAAGATGTTGATTTAATTGAAAATATTGGCTCTGGAGTTTTAAGAATTTTAGATGCTTATGATAAAAGTTGTTTTATATTTATGGATCATTTTTTAAGAGTTTCTTTTAAATATAAAGAAAATCCATTTGAATATGAAACTGATGATAAAACAAAAAATGATAAGATAAATGATAAGATAAATGATAAGATAAATGATAAAGAAAAACAAATTTTGAATGTACTAATAGAAAATGCAAATTATACAATTCCACAAATAAGTAAAGCTACAAAAATATCAACAGCTACAATTTCTAGATATTTAAAACAATTACAAGATAAGAAAATAATAGAAAGAGTTGGCTCAAACAAATCAGGATATTGGAAAATTTTTAAATAATTTTTTGGTTGAAAATACGACCAAGAAACTACCCTAAAAACTACCCAAGAAAATTATACAATCTTAAACGAAACTCAATAGAATATTATAAAATTGATAAAAAATCAACCGTCAATAACGCAAAAAGAAATAGCGAAAGAATTAAATATAACAAGAGATAGTGTAAAGTATAATATGAATGTTTCAAAAGAATTAGGTATAGTTGTAATAGAAGGCTCAACTAAAAAAGAAAATTGGAATAATATATTAAAATAATTTTTTTGCTACAAAAATATAAATATATAAAATTATAGAATGGAGAATATAATGGAATTTGATTTAAGTAAATTAGGAAATATAGAGTTTTTAAAGTGTTTCTTATCAATGCATTATAAAAAATTTGATTTTTTTCAAACCATAATGCGAGATGATCCAAGAAGTTTAGAATATATAGAATTGTCAAATAAAATTATGAGTAAATTCAATGGTACTACTATTGAAAGTGCGTATGATTTATTATGTGTAGAAGCATTAAAAAGAGGTTTAAATCTAGATATTCTAATAAGTGCAAATTCTATATATTCAGATGAATTTAAAGAGTGGGAAACATATATGAGAAATACTCCTACATATATTAGAGAAATTCAATCAACAAACTTTTTAGGTAATTACGATATTTCTTATGCTACTGATGAAGTTATGGGATTTGATTATCCAGTTCGTGCAGCTTGTAAAATCTTAAATGAAAAAGGATATAGAACATATTGGTCATCTGCTAATATAGAAGATTATTTAAATAGAAAAGGACAAGTTGTTAAAGATAAATCAGTTGCATATATATTAGTTAATCATCAATCATTAGATGATAATTTAAAGAAAAAATTATTATTAAATGGAGCTTGCAACTTTTGGGGCATTGCAGAAACACAAAGTGATAGTGGTAAATATTATGGAATTTGGTCAGAGATAACATCTAAAAATATGTTGTGTTCAGATATAAGTAATAATTTAACTGCACAAGCCTTAGAACTACCATTAATTGAAAAACAAAAAGTAAGTGAAAGAGAAGAAAGATAGTATTGAATTGTATGGTTTCTTTAATTAAAGTATTATAATAGAGAAAACTGTTTAAATAAGAAAGATAAAACAAAAAATTTCCCGACCATTTTTTGATATATATGTATCAAAAGTGGTCGAGAAATTTGTATAAGCTAGTATTATTTTTCTTTTCTTCTACTATTGTTTATATTTTCTCTATTTCTACATTGAATAGTATCATATTCAGACTTAATATTTTTAGCAATAAAAGGTTTTTTGCAATGCTTACATAACTTAACTTCAGTTCGTCCACTAGTCTCATTCAACAATAAAATAGTTTCAATTATGGAACTTAAAGACATAAAATTCCATTTAAATTTTATTTGACCATTTTCTACGCCATAAGAAATATTCGTCTTTTCTAGTTTATGTGATGTAATACTACTTTCATATACTTCTCTTATATCATCTGCAACATCATCATATAAATATGCACAAATTAAAATTTTTGTATTATAAATAGTTGTAGCAAAATCTATTATTTCAGAAATTGTTTCTGCATAATTTTTTGAAAAAACTATGTCATTAAGTCTGTCTCCTTCAGTTTGCTTAAAGTAATCATCCATTCCAGTATTTCTATGTAAATCATTTACTTTCATCGACTTTGACCAATTCATTTTTGAATCAGCCCAAAAATATCTTTTTTCAAATTCTTTAGCAGTAGTACTCATATTATATCCTAATGTAACAGGAGTTTCTTCATTATCCATAAATTCATAGTTTGTAGGCAAATATCTAAAATTACCTAGTAATCCATAATTGTTTACGAACTTAAGTACTAAATTTTGAAATTTTTCCATTTTACTTTGTGCTTCAGTTGATAATTCTTTATTTCCTAGTTTAAATATGTCATCGCCAACTGACTCTTTTCCAATTTCTAATAAATCTTTAAGAATTTCATTTTTAAAGTCAAATGGATCATATGTACTTGGAGTCGCATTTTTATCTGGTAAGATATAAAACTTATCATCTTTTTTTTCAATTTTATATTTACTGTATTTGCACCATTTCGTTGTAAATTCAATCTTTTCTTCTTTAATCATTTTACACCTCTAAAAATTTTATAAAATTTTAAAAAACTTATTGACTTTTAATAGGATATATTATATATTATGTAATAAATAAGTTACTAAACTATTTCAATAAGTTATATATAAATCTTATAACTATATAAATATTATATAATTTATATATGATAAAGTCAATAGTTATTACACTTAAAACACTATACTATTTAGACGGAAGGAGGAATGCTAATGTTAGAAATTAAATCTAAAGAAAAACCAATGCCAGTTATTTATACTACTGCAGATATTTGCAAAATGTTTCATATTAGTAGAGTAAAATGTTTAGAACTATTTCACAGAGCTGATTTTCCAGCACAGAAATATGGCAGAGGTTTTGGAATTGAAGCAAATGCTTTAGCTAAGTTTATGAGTTCTAGACATATTATTTGTTAGAATACAAAAGAGATTTAGAAATCGCACTTCTAAATCCCTACAAATCACATGGGAATGTCTTCCTATGTTAATTGACAAGATTATTATAGCACAAGTAAGTATTTACTTGCAAGACATTCCCTTTAAATTTTTATGAAGGGAGTAAAGATGAGCAAGAAGAAAGATTTTGTCGAGGGTATCGACTATGTTATTAAAATTAGAAAAAGAAAAAAGTTTATAAAAAATCCAAAGAAAAGCATTTGTCCTATATGTGAAAATTGCAATCATAAGAATTTATGTTTAAATCGTAGAAATAAAGAAACTATGGAAAGATGTAATAAGTGCAAGAATTGCAGTGATAACTCTTTATGTGATAAGTTTAATTTTTATGATGAATACGAAGGAAGATTATTAAAACTTGGAATAAATGCAAATACAGGAAAAGCTATTAGACAATCATTTTCTGGTAAATCTGAAGAAATAGTTTTAGAAAAGTTGAAAGCACAATATATAAAAAACAAAGTAAAGAAACTATTTATACACCAAACGAAGTGTCAATAATTGAATTAGCTAAAGAAATTGAAGAAAACAAATATAAACTTTCAGCAACTCATGGCTCTGGTTATAATAGAAATATGCAAACAATAAAAGCTTGTAGTGCATACAACTTTATGTTTAAACCTATTCAAAACGTAACTAGGAATGAAATAGAAAGATTTTTACAAGCAGAACGACACAAATCTAATTCCACTATATCAAAGGAATATAGCATAATAAAAAATGCTTTTGATTTAGCTTATAAAAAACATCTTATAGATAAAGAAATTGCTTTGGATTTTAGTATTGATCCAATAGAAAAGCCTAAAAGCCATAAAGAAGATAAAGATGTTGTAGCATTTACAATAAAAGAAGAATATATATTAATTCAATATATGAACACTCATTATACGCAATATAACAATATGATCCTATTAGCATTATATACTGGTATGAGAATTGGAGAAGTTTTAGCATTAACTACAGATGATTGTAATTTTGATGAAGATTATGGAACGATTAGTGTTAATAAAACAATTACTAAAAATAAAAGTGGAAAAAGAATTGTTGGAAATGTTACTAAAACGAAAAATGGGAAAAGAAATTTACATTTAGATAAAGACTCAAAAGAAGTTATAGAAAGAGCAATTAATGAAATGACACCAAATAAAAAGAATATGCTATTTCTTCGAAAAGATGGCAAGATATATGAAAATAGTCAAGTAAATAGTGCATTTAAACGAATTTGTAAAAATGCAGGAATAAAAGTAATTATGACTAAGCACAAGAAAGAATCTAAAACAAAAGGTATTTACTATGTAAATGAAAAAACGAGTGATGTAAATGTTCATATGCTAAGACATACCTTTGCAACTAGATGTATAGAGGCAGGTATGGATTTAGCAACACTTCAGAAAGTGCTAGGACATGCTAATATACAAACTACAATAAATATTTATGGAGATATATTTGATTATCATCAGAAAAATCAAATGTATAAATACACAGAATATATGCAAAAGATGAATGACAAATATGAAAAAATACTTGAAAATAATACGATAAAAGAATAAGACAATAATAAATAATTTGATAGAAAAATATATTCCCGACAATGTCGGGACAAAGATACGAAATTTGAAGACCCTTGATATAAGCAGAAATAAAAGCAATTTTAATTTGCTCATCTGCACCAAGACGAGTTTTTGTCGAACTCTATATAATGCTTGATATAACTTGATTTCAAGATTATAAGAATTTGACAACACAAAAACTTAAACCGTTTCAAAAAATGAAGCGGTCTTTTTTTGACCAAAAGTCTTGAAAGAAGGAGGTTTTTGTGGTATTATGTTACATATAATTAAACAAGAAATCAATATGAGTAAAGAATTACTCTCTAAAATCGAATGGGCGTGCCGTTTAAAATTTAAAGGAAAGGAACAGCCACAGATAATAAATGGTTGTCTAAGAATTATTGAACATACCAATTTAGCGTATGTAGAGCCCCATAGAGTAATTATTAAAGATAGCTTGTACCTATTCTTTAATGAACACGATTATTTCTATGTAAATGATTTAAGTACAAAATATCCGTTATCCAAATTACAAGAACATATCAGCGGAAATACATAACATAGAACGGCAAAGCATTTTAGAGTTTTTAAAAAATTATACTATATTGGTTTATTTGTGTTATTAAAA
>CAOKMR010000072.1 GCA_948469815.1 uncultured Clostridiaceae bacterium
TGGTGACTCCTACGGGAATCGAACCCATCACTCCACCTTGAGAGGGTGGCGTCTTAACCGCTTGACCAAGGAGCCATCAACAAACAATATTTTAGCATATATATTAAAGATATGTCAAGAGATATAGTTATTTTTGTTTTTCGCAGTAGTAACACTTATTATGGACTTATTTAAAAAAATAATTTAACTGTGTATGAAAATACAGATAATGAAAACAGTAAACGTTTAAATACAATTGTAGAATAGGTGAAAAATATAAATAGAAAATTAACATAATATTTAAAACAGAATATTATATAATATAGGAGGACAAAAACATTGAATATATTATATAGTATTGGAGGAATCTTAATTCCATTTATTGGAACAAGTTTTGGAAGCAGTTTTGTATTTTTTATGAAAAAAAGCATGAGCGAAAATTTTCAAAAGATAATTGTTGGTTTTGCATCAGGAGTTATGATTGCAGCAAGTGTATGGTCGCTTATACTTCCGGCTGTAGAAATGGCTGAAAATCAAGGAGTAATATCTTGGATACCAGCAACAGTTGGATTATTATTAGGAGTTATATTTTTACTTTTTATAAATAAAATGGCTGAGAGATTTGAAAATAGGTCAAATGGTAAAAAATTAAACATGTTATTATTTTCAGTTACACTACATAACATTCCAGAAGGTAGATGCCAAAAGAGAACGTCAGTAGAAATGTATGCTTGAATTAATTTGGATTCATGAAGTTATGAAACGGAAAAAAGGTACAAACGGATATGTGAAATGTATTCAGATTGTGCCTTTTTTTGTTATATAGGAAAATCAATTATGTCGTTGTAGGGGCATCGTTTGTGGGAATACCTACGATAAATTTGGCAATGCCAAATTTAACTGGGCTCGAAGTGAGACATGACACCACTGTGCCCTTTTTTTAAAAATAAGACCTAGAAATATGTTGAAAAAGAGGGAAAATTGTGATATAAAATATACTAGAGTTATTATAGATAATATGGAGGAACATATGGAACAAGAAACAAAAAGTATTATAGATAGAATTTGGACAAACTTCTGGGAAGGCGGAGTAACAAATCCACTAACAGTAATAGAACAAATTACATATCTTTTATTTATAAAAGGATTAGATGATATAGATATAGCACATGAAAAAAATGATAATATGCTAGGAATAAAAACAAAAAGGATTTTTGATGAAAAACACCAAGATTGTAAATGGAGCATATTTAAAAATTATCCAGCAGAAAAAATGTACAAAATAGTTGGAGAAGATGTATTTCCATTTATAAAATCATTAAGTAATAATAAAAATTCTGGTTATGCAAAATATATGGAAGATGCAATTTTTATTATTCCAACACCTATTATGCTACAAAAAGTCGTAACAGCAATAGATAAATTAAAAATGAAAAATAGAGACACAAAAGGAGATGTATATGAATATCTTCTTTCAAAATTATCGACAGCTGGAACAAATGGACAATTTAGAACGCCAAGACATATCATTAGAATGATGGTAGAATTAATGAAACCTACACCAGAAGATATAATAGTTGATCCAGCTACTGGAAGTGCAGGATTTTTAGTTGAGGCAGGAGAGTATTTAAGAAATAATAGAAATGATTTATTTTTAACAGAAAATTTAAAAGAACATTTTAATAATACAATGTTTTATGGATTTGATATGGATAGAACAATGCTTAGAATTGGTGCAATGAATTTAATGCAACATGGAATTGAAAATCCAAATATACTATACAAAGATTCTCTATCAGAAGATAATGAAGATAATAATAAATATACACTAGTACTTGCAAATCCGCCTTTTAAAGGTTCTATTGATAGTGAAAGAACTTCAAAAGATTTATTAGATATAACAAAAACCAAAAAGACAGAATTATTATTTTTAGCATTATTTTTAAGAATATTAAGAACAGGTGGACGAGTTGCTTCAATAGTTCCAGATGGAGTACTATTTGGAAGTTCAAATGCTCATAAAGCTATTAGAAAAGAAATAATAGAAAAGCATAAATTGGAAGCAGTGATATCAATGCCAAGTGGAGTATTTAAACCTTATGCAGGAGTTTCAACTGCTATTATGATATTTACTAAAACAAATGATGGTGGAACAGATAAAGTATGGTTCTATGATATGACTGCAGATGGATTTAGTTTAGATGACCAGAGACAACCTGTAAAAGAAAATGATATACCAGATATTATAAAGAGATTTAATAATAGAAATTCTAAAGAAGAACAAGAAAGAGAAAGGACAGAAAAATCATTCTTTGTATCAAAAGAAGAAATAGTAGAAAATGATTATGGTTTATCTATTAATAAGTATAAAGAAATAGTAGTAGAAAAGAAAGAATATGAAGAACCAAAGGTTATTCTAAAAAGAGTAATTGATATGGAAAATGAACTTGAACAAAAATTAACAGAGTTGGAGGAAATGTTGTAATGGAGAAAATGAAGTTAGGAGATATATGTAATATCTTAAATGGTTATGCTTTTAAAAGTAAGAAATATGTAGAAAAAGGAATTAGAGTTATAAGAATAACTAATGTTCAAAAAGGTATTATAGAAGATTTAGATCCTAAATATTATGACATTTCTGAAATGGATAATTTGAAAAATTATATGTTAAAAGAAAATGATTTATTGATATCATTAACAGGAAATGTCGGAAGAGTGGGGCTAATTTCAAAAGAATTTTTACCAGCAGGATTAAATCAAAGAGTAGGATGCTTAAGAATAAAAGATGATAGAAATATTAGTATAAGATATTTATATCAATGTTTGAATAATAATAAATTTGAGAATGAATGCATAATAAATTCAAACGGAATAGCACAAAAAAATTTAAGCACAGAATGGTTAAAAAACTATATCATATCTGTTCCTAACATAGAAAGTCAGCAACAAATAGTTAATAAACTAGAAAAAGTCCAAGGAATAATAGATATAAGAAAAAAACAAATTGAAGAATTAGATGAACTAATTAGTTCTCAGTTTGTCGAGATGTTTGGAAGGATAAATGATACAAAATATAATGCTAAAACATTGACCGAGATAATAAAAAATGAACCAAATTCTATAAAAAGAGGTCCTTTTGGAGGTTCATTGAAAAAAGATGATTTTGTAGAAAGTGGATATTTAGTTTATGAACAAAGACACGCTATTCATAATGATTTTGAATATGAAAAATATTATATAACAGATGAAAAATATAAAGATATGGAAATGTTTAAAGTTGAGCCAAAAGACTTATTGATAAGTTGTTCAGGAGTGACACTTGGAAGGATAGCAGAAGTTCCAAAAAATGCTAAAAAAGGAATAATAAATCAAGCTTTATTAAAAATTACATTAGATTCTAATGTAATGAATAATATATATTTTATACAACATTTTAGAAGTGATGAAATTCAAGAAAAGTTATTTAGTTTTAGTAGAGGAAGTGGAATCCCAAACTTTCCATCAATGAACGAAGTAAAAAAAATAAAATTTGTATGTCCACCAATAGAACTACAAAACCAGTTTGCAAATATAGTTAAACAAATCGATAAACAGAAACTTAGAATACAAAAGAGTTTAGAAGAAATGGAAAAATTGCAAGAAAGTTTAATGAATAAATATTTTTGATAGGAGAAAAGAAATGTTATCATATGAAATATACAATTATTACTCATTTGTTGATGAAAAATTAAAAGAAATTGAACAAATTTTTAAAATATTATTTGACTGGAGAGAAAAATATAGTAATGAGTGTGAACGAATTCTAAATAAAGTTTTAACTTGTAAGTCAGTTCTATCTGGTGGTGAGACACACTATATTATACCAAATGGAGGAATTGTAAAAAGTTTTGATGAAAAGATGGAAGAGTTACAAAAGAATTTTAATGCAATAACAGTTACTATTAAATATGGTGCAATAAAAAAAGAAATAGAGACATATAAATTTGAGAATAACATTAGAGTGGATTACATAGAGGAATTCTTTGGATATACAGATTATATGTTAGAAGTATATCAAGAATGGATACAAAATCTAAAAAGTAAAAGTCATGCAATAAGACTTGGCGAAGAAATTGCCAAATATGAAAATATATTTTTAACATGTAAAAGAACATATAAGAACTTTTTAGAATTATATACTGATAATAGAGTAGAAATAGAAAAAGAAAAAACAATAGAGATTCAATTACTAGATGTTCAGTTTGATTTAAATGAGTTTAATTCTGTATTAGAGTCAATAAACGAAGTGTATTATGAATTAGGAAATATAATGTATCCCAATATAGGAGGAATTAGTTACGATAAATTAGAAATTGTAAAAATTGAATCAGGTTCTATTTGGAGTATTTTATTTGGAAATGAAAATATTTTATCTGCTATAGCAAAATTCTTAAATAAGACGATAGATCTAGTTTTTAATAAATTTACTATTGAAGGGAATTTTGCTAAACAACAAGGAATTAATAATGCTATAAAGGATTCGTTAAACATGGCTACGACATTAAAAGAAATGGGATATGAAGTAGATGAAGCAGAAGAAAATATACAAAAAGCTTTTGTATGTTCAACTCAAAATTTATTGAATATTGCTAGTAAGAGTGCAAAGATTAAAGTTAATGATGAAATTCATGAATTAAAATCTGATTTGAAAATTAAATATTTAGAAGAAAATAAAAGGTTGTTGTTAACAGATGGAAATAACAAAAATAAGGAGTAAAACATGTCAAATTTTGAATTTTTAAAGCAAACAGAGATATTTAGAAGTTTTGCAGATGCTTCAATAGAAGCAGAGAATGGAATAGGATTAAATACAGTAACATGTAGTATATTAAGTAGAAGAGCATTAGAACTTGCCGTAAAATGGTTATATGCAAACGATACAGACTTAAAACCACCATATCAAGATAATATATCAGCATTAATACACGAAATTTCATTTAGAAACATCCTAGATGCAAAACTATTTCCACAAATTAAATATATTATAAAACTTGGAAATTTAGCAGTACATAATAATAAAAAAATAACAAGGCAGGAAGCGGTAATGTCCTTGAGATATCTATTCAATTTCATGCAGTGGATATCATATTGTTATTCAGACAATTATCAAGAATTGAAATTTGACGAAAGCATTCTACCAAATGAAGCTTCTAACATTTTAGTTATGAAAGAAAGAGAAAACTTATATGATGAATTAAGCAAAAAAGATAAAAAGCTAGAAGAAGCAATAAGAGAAAACGACGAATTAAGAAAACAAATAACAGCAAAAAGAGAAAATAAGAAAAATTCTTATGATTTCAAGCCAGAAAATATATCAGAGGCAGAAACTAGAAACAGATATATTGATTTAGAGTTAAAACTAGCTGGATGGGATTTTGATACTAATATTACAAAAGAGCTACCAGTAAAAGGAATGCCAAACAATAGTGGGAAAGGTTTTGTGGATTATGTGTTATTTGGACAAAATGGATTACCACTTGCAGTAGTAGAAGCAAAGAAAATAAGTGTAGATTCTAAAGTGGGAGAACATCAAGCAAAACTATATGCAGACTGTATTGAAGCAGAATACCATCAAAGACCAGTAATATATTACACTAATGGATATGAAATATTCATGTGGGATGATAATGAATATGCATCAAGAAGAGTTAGTGGATTTTATACACAAGATGAATTACAATTGCTAATGGACAGAAGAAGGAACAAAAAGAGCTTGGCACATGTATATATTGATCCCAATATTGCAGGAAGAGAGTACCAATTAGAAGCTATAAAAAGTGTATGTGAAACTTTTGAAGAAGGACATAGAAAAGCACTTCTTGTTATGGCAACAGGTACAGGGAAAACCAGAACAGCAGTATCGATAGCAAAAGTATTAACAGAACAAAATTGGGCTAAAAATATATTATTTTTAGCAGATAGAAAAGTATTAGTAAGACAAGCAAAAAATAGCTTTACCAAATTATTACCTAATATGTCATGTTGCAATTTGTTAAATTCAAAAGACAATCCAGAAGAAGCAAGAATAGTATTTTCAACATATAAAACAATGATGAACGCTATAGATGAAATGAAATCAAAAACAGGAAATAAATTATTCACTACTCGGACATTTTGATTTGATAATTGTAGATGAAGCTCATAGAAGTATATATAATAGATATCAAGCAATATTCGAATATTTTGATGGACTAATTGTAGGACTTACAGCAACACCTAGAAGTGATGTAGATAGAAATACATATAGATTTTTTGAAATAGAAGATAATGTACCTACATATGCTTATGAATATGAACAAGCTGTAAAAGAAGGATATTTAGTAGATTATCATACAATATCGACAAGTACAAATTTTATGGATAGAGGAATTAAATATAATGAATTATCTGAGGAAGAGAAAGAAGAATATGAAAATCTATTTGAAGAAGATGAAGCACCTGAAGAAATAAATGCATCTGCAATAAATACTTGGTTATTTAATAGAGACACTATCAAGAAACTTTTAGAGTTATTAATGGAAAAGGGGATAAAAGTTGAAGGTGGGGACAAGCTGGGAAAGACAATTATATTTGCTAAAAATCATCCACATGCAGAAAAAATCGAAGAAATGTTTAATGAATTGTATCCAGAATATAAAGGGAAAAAATTTGCAGAGTTAATTGATAATACAGTTAATTATAGTGGAGATTTAATAGATAAATTTTCAAAGAAAGATGATTTTCCACAAATAGCAATATCAGTAGATATGTTAGATACTGGTGTAGATGTTCCAGAGATTGTAAACTTAGTATTTTTCAAACCAGTAAAATCAAAAATCAAATTTTGGCAAATGATAGGAAGAGGAACAAGACTTTGCAAGGATTTATTTGAAATAGGACAAGATAAAAAAGAATTTTATATTTTTGATTATTGTAAAAACTTTGAATTCTTCTCTGTAAACGAAAAAGGAATAGAAACTTCGTCTCAAGTTAGTCTTACAGAAAAAATATTTAATTATAAACTTGACCTAATTGTTGAATTACAAAATATGAGATACCAAGCACAAGAAGAGTTTAAACAATATAAAGAATCTTTAATAAATGAATTTGTTGAAGAAATTGATAAACTGAATAGAGATAGCTTTATGGTAAGGGCAAAATTATACTATATTGATCAATTTTCTAAGAAAGAAAATTGGAATTACTTGTCTATATTAGATGCAACCAATATAAAAGAAAATATTATCCCTATTTTACTAGCATCAGATGAAAATGAAGATGCTAAGAAGTTTGATAATTTATTATATGGATTACAAGTAAAAAGGATGAATAATCAAAAAACAAATAGGATAGAAGAAAATATCTCTAGTTTGGTAGCTGAGTTAGAAAAATTAGGAACAGTACCCAAAATAGTAGAAAAACAAGAACTAATTATAAAGGTAGCAGAAACAGACTATTTAAGTAGAGCAAATTTCTTTGATATTGAAAAAGTAAGAGAAGAACTAAGGAATTTAATTCAGTACATAGATCCATACATGAGACCACCTTTATATTCAGATTTTGAAGATACATTGACTGAAGTAAGTGAAGAATATGTATATATTAGTAGTGGCAATGACTTTACAAATTATAAGAAAAAAATAAGTAAATACTTTAATAGCAATCTGGATAATATTATTGTTTGGAAAATAAGACACAATGAAAAAATAAATGAAATGGAAAAGAAAGATTTAGAAAGAATACTATTTGAGGAGCTCGGCACGAATAAAGAATTTGAAAATGCATATGGAAATAAGGGTGTAGCAGAAGTAGTAAGGAATATTGTTGGATTAGACCCAGCGACTGCAAGTGAAATTTTTTCAAAGTACATAAATGAAAATCAATTAAACATGAGGCAAATTCAATTTGTTAAATTATTAATTGATTATGTTATAAAAAATGGAACAATTGATATGATTGCATTAACAGAAGATCCATTTAGGTCTGTTGGAGAAGTTGGAGAATTATTTGAAAGTAATATTAATACATTTATGCAAATAAGAAAAGATATAGAAATTATAAATGAAAATGCTAAGAAATTAGCATAATAAATGGGGGATTATAATGAATAACTTAAGTCTAACCGCATGTAGTATTTGGTTGAGGGAGAAAAAGCCAAATGGAAAGAAAAATGAAATAAAAATAATGAATCTAAATAAAACAATACATGGAAAAAATAAAAACTATGATGATTTTTTCAATATTATAGAAGAATTTTGTTCTAAATATAAAAAATATGTTAAAAATAAATATGAAGATAAATTATTCAAGATAGATACCGAAAATATAGTAATAGAGGGGAATGAAAAATTTAGATATACATATATTGATGTTAGATGTGGGGGATATGGAATTGATGCAGATATAGTAAATACTCAAAATAGTAGAATAATGCATCAAAGGAAGAAAGATGAAGCAGAAATTATGCACTTTAGAATATTTTTTGCAGTTCCAAAAGGTAAGGATGTATGTAAAGGTATAATTTTATTTCAAAACATAGGACAATATGGTATAAAAACTATTAGCACATACTATTTAAGAAAATTTATAAATGATGAATTAGATTTAATGGCTATAACAGGAAATATATGTCCAGAAGTATTTGTTAAAAAGTTATTAGATTATAATGCTATTAAAAAGATAATATATATAAGAAATAATGTATCAGATGATAAATCAGATATAGAAGAAATAGGTTATGGAAAAGAAGAACGTATCATAACTAATTTCATTAATATAAATGGGTGGAAAGAAAAGATATCATCATATTTCAATGGAAAAAATAGAATATATGAATTTGAAAATATAAATTATACAGGATTTAAGATGAAAACAAATATATATGGAAGAGAAAGAACTATAGATATTAATAATATAAATAACTTAAGTATTATTGAGGGAATCCCAAATGAAGTTAGAGATGAAAAACGGAGATATTAATGATAGCAAATTAAAGAGTCATTTTATTAAAATAACAAATGGTGTTAGAATAGATATATGGACACATTTTATGAGAGAGTGTATAATAAATT
>CAOKMR010000073.1 GCA_948469815.1 uncultured Clostridiaceae bacterium
TATTTCTTCAAAGACTTCACAAGTTATTTCTACATCTTTTATAAACTTTGTTTCTCTTACTGCATCTCCAACATATTCTTTTAATTTTTGTTCTAGTAACTCAAAATCACATGAAATGCTAATAAAAAATGGGATTTTTATATGTACTACATTTTTGTATATTTTCTTTGCTTTTGAATATATCACATTTTTATTATCATTTATAAAATTGCTTTCTGCTTGTAAGAGATCTCTATACTTGTCCCCTCTACTATTAAAATCTAATAATTTTATTGCTGTTTCTGGAACTGGTAGCATTTCAGAGAATCTTATAATAGATACATTTTTTCCTTTTCTATCTTCTACTCTTATAAAACTAGGATTATCTTTGTACTTATCATAACCTACTTTGTATGAATATAAAGGTGCAAAATATAAATAATTTTCTACCCTTAATACAATTCCTACATAAGGTCTTTTTTGCTCTTTATTCCAACTAACATGACTATCAAATTTGCTCAAATAGTCTATGTAATCTTCATTTACTGTATAAAATTTTAGTGTTTCATTTTCTCCCATTTTTGCTCCTTTACAAACAAAACAGGATATATTACTATACCCTGTTTGTATTTTAAATCTCCCTACTTGAGGCAAGGGTTTTCCTAATGTATAACTCCCTACTTAAGGCAAGGGTTTTCCTAATGTAAATCTCCCCACTTTCGGCAGGGGTTTTTCCGATTAGTAATCATACGATTACTCTTTTAGTATATTCATTATACACTATTTTTATAACATTGTCAAACAAATTTTTACACTAATTTCTTTTTTCCTTTATTTTATTCAAATTAGGAAATGTAGCAACAACAATATCTTTTAAGATTTCTAATTCTTCTTCATCACACTTATCAATGATATTTTTCAATATTTCTTTATTGGTGTATTCTTTATTATTACTCATTCTTTCTCCATATAATAAATAATCAGAAGATTCTTTTAATTTTGAACATATTTGATGCAATGTATGTATGCTACAACTCTTGTCGCCTTTTTCTAAACTCAAAAGATAATTTTCAGTTCTATCTATCATTTCAGATGCTTTTTCTCTTGTTAATCCTATACTTTCCCTCGCATTTTTTGTTCTTTCTCCAAAGCCCTTCCAGTCTGTATATTCCTTTTTATCTGTTCTGCTCATTATTTCGCCCCCATACCAACAATAATTTTTATAATTTCTGTTAGTATTATCTCATTTTAGGCAAAATAATATTAGAAACCAATAATAATTTATATTATTATTATTAGTCATTTTATAAGCAAATAAAAATACGATTTTAAATCGCTTTGAGTTTACATTTTTTGTTTTATCAATTTCATATACTTATCATTTAATTTTTGTAAATATTCAAGGTTAGCATTAGTAATTTGAGTATTTTTTACTACCCCATCTTCTTGCATTTCGTCAAAGTATCTATTGTTTAAGTATAATAGTTGTTCAACTATTTCTTGCTCATCAATATTACAAGCTCTCAATGTTGCATATACATAAACATTATTTGAAAAATGATTTAATTCTTCCTCTTGAGCATTAGGAAAAGATTTCCTCACTTCTTCCTTTATTTTTATTGTCATTTCTAATCTAAATGGCTTGTTCAATAATTCGCTATAATCTTTCACAATTTTCTTCTTTTCATTTTCTAAATATTGTTTTGCTTCTAAATATTTTGCAATTACTTTATCTGTTACTACTGATTGTTCATATAGTTTATCATATTCAGTTGCATTATCAACAAGTCTATTTAGTTCATTTTCTGCATTAGTAATATCTTGATCTAGCTTTACAATGTCATACTTCATAAATTTCCTCCTTTCATTTTCAAGGTTGTGCCTTTCAAATTGTAGCATAAAAAAATGATAAAATCAACATACTTACAATAAAAGGAAGGAATTTTTTTATGAGCAATAATAGAAATCCATATAATGGGCTAAAAGGCAGATTAAATGTTACTGGCGAAAATATAAATCGTATTAGAGTACAGCAAAATTTATCTGCACAAGCATTATCTGATAAACTAATTATGATTGGTTTAGATATTCATAGGCAAGCTATTTACGATATTGAATCTGGAAAAAGAACTGTAGCTGATTATGAACTTTGTGCAATAGCAGAAATGTTAGATACAACTTCTGATGCACTACTAAAAGATTTTTCTAAATATGTAAAAAAAGAAAAAAATTAAAAGAGATTACTAAAATTTGAAATAGTAATCTCTTTATTTATACAAATTGTAACTTATTTATAAAGTCTTTTTACTTGATATTCATAATGACTATCTGATTCTAAATTTGTTTTATGCAAATTTTATAGAATCAATAATAAATTTACTAATTTCTTTCCATTCATCTTCTAGTTCTTTGGTGCAATTAAAATTAACTAATCTTAATTTACCATCAACTGAAAATGCTATTATATGATTATATATTTCTGTATCTGAAGCCTGTGTTGTAAATTCTATTTCTCCAATTTTATGATTATTTATTTCCCAAAAGTTTACTTTTACATCTTTTGAATAATTTTTATATGTAGATTCCATTGTTTTTATATATTCTTCTATTTGAGTATTTTTCATTGCTACATCATTCATAACTAATGCTACATTTATTGTTCCTCTTTCATTTGTATAAACTAATGATGGTGGATTTCCATTTGGATATTTTACATTTAACATTTCATCACTCATTATTTTAAATTCGGTTGGTATCTTTAGTGAAAAGCCTCCAAAATCTTCATATTGTGTTTTAATTATATTTCCTTTATTACTTGTAATCTCCAATGTATTTTCTATTTCACTAATATACGGATCTTTATTAACAGATATATTTGTTATTGTAATAATACCACTAATTAAGGCAGCTACTATACTTATAACTAATACTATTTTTAAAGATTTTGTTTTATCTTTATATTCTGGTATTTTACTTTCCTTATTGTATATTTGATACATCTCTTTTATATCTTTATCATTTTTTACATCTATAAGAATTATTGGAATTGCAATTATCATAATTAAAATTGAATTGATTATAGTTATATTATTGAGAATTAAATTTTTGCTTGTTGCAAAAACATTTCCTACAACCATTATCATTGTAAGCAATATAATAATTATTTCATAAACATAGTAGTTCTTAAATGCTTTGTTTTCTTTTTTCATCATTTTTTTAAATTCACTTTTTTTCATATTTTCCTCCAATTTACTATTTTTAATATACTACGAACTTGCAATTTTTAATTATTTCAACACTTCATTTAATTCTTCTAGTGATAATCCTCTAATTAATATATTATTATCTTTTTCATCAATAACAAATTTCATAAGTCTATTTATTGCTTCATAATAATCTATATCTCCTAAAACTCCATTATTTGTTGTACTTACAAGCATTAGTTTCCATTCATCAACCTCTGTATTATTTACTTTATACAATAATCTCGGATTTTTAGGAAAGGAAGTTAAAGTGCCTTCTGTTAGTGCAAATGCACCAAATGGCTTACTATCTTTACCATTATAAAAATTTGGCTTTCCTATATAAGCATTTTCCCAATTATTATTTTCTTTTTTCTTAAATTTATCAAATAATCCCATAATTACATCTCCAATCTTTTTATAAATTACTATTCATGTTACGATTATATAATAAAAGACAGATAATTTCAACTTATTATCTTCTTCACGAATTGTAATTTGTAATTATAATCCAAATAAATCTGGGTTTACTAATGGTACAATCAATTCACAAATATCGTTATTCGAATCATACCCCCAATAACTTTGATAAAAGCCATCACCCAATCCACTAGCAACCATAACTAGCTTATTTTTTGTATTAGGATTTTCCCATTCTATGAAATCTCCACCTTTTCTTTGATATTGTGGAAATTTTTCATAACTTTCTTTAAATAGTTTAGCAAAATAATCATCATAGTGGTTTCCGTCTGGATTATCTTCATACCACTCATTTATAAAATCTTTATACTCTTTTGCAACTTGTTCATCACAAATAGAAATCATACCTGCATCAACTGGAAAGCCACTTAATACTCCGTCTGTTCCAATAAATGCTGCACTTTCTTCGGTAGGATTAGCCAACTTATATAATATTGCTACTGTTTTCTTTATTTTCAATCTAACAGTACACATACGAACTCCTACCTCGTTACTTCTACAAATAGAAATTTCAACTGGATATTCTCCAACTGGCACTTGAATATTAAGAACTGGACTGTATTTATTTGATGGTAAATATGCAAGAGGATCAGCAACAACTATTTTACCTGTTGGACAATCAACTTTTCCAATGGTTAAATAAAATCTTGTATCACTTTTTACAAATTGTCCTCTTATAACATCAACATCTTTTTCGGTACTTGAAATATATTTTAAATTAGCCTCAAATCCCTTTCTAATGTCTATTTGTGTATTTTGCTCTTTGTCTACATTTACATTTTTCTTCTTTTTATTAAATAATCCCATAATCAATCTCCTTCACAACTTACTAATTGATGTTATCATTATATAATAAAAGACTGATATTATCAACTAATCATCTGCTCTATAACTTGTAATTTGTAATTAACTATCATATATCGTTGAAATTGGCATTTTCTTCATTGATGACTTACTATGCCACATTTTTCTTGTTGTCTTTATATTAGAAACTAAATATTCTTTACTCAATTTATCATAATTCATTTGTTCTTCTGTATTTCGATCTTTATGATATTTTTCATAATAAAATTTTGCCATTTTTTTATCATCATTTAATACACAAATGTTAGCAATAGCAAGTCCAAATCTCTCATATTTCTTCTCTTTAAAATTTTTAATATAATCAATCATCCAATTTTTTGCAAACTCTATACTTTTTAATTTTCTATAAAACAGTATTTCTTCTTTTGCTATACTTACTAATTTTATTATTTCATTTCTAAATTGAACTTCATTTTCATACCTTATAAACTTGCCATACCTACTAGCAACTTGTCTTGAAAAACCAAAACCTAAAATATCTGGTTGATTATCTCCCCACAAGAAAGTTATTCCAATATTTAGATAAGTTCCTCTATCCCAACTGGATGGTTGAAATTCTATAACTGTAAAAAAGTAATCATTATCATCTAAATATATCCTTGATGCTCCTTTTTGAAAAACACCAATTGGAATTAAAATTTCTTTACATACCTGTTTTATTATTTTTGAGTGAATAGTTTTATCTTCCATAGAATCACACTCCTAAATTGTAATTTGTATGTTACTTAACAACTTTCTCTATCCTAGTATATTCATCTTCAGTTACCTGATAAATACCATTATAAGGTTGCTCAATATAATATTGATTGTCTTTTTTATAAATATAAGCTGATTTGTAATTTCCAGAATCATTTTTAAATTTGACAAAATATAATATATCAGGGTTAACTGGAATATCATTTACACTTTCTATATGAGTTTTTTTATCTGCAAAAACCTCATAAATTTCTTCTATTGATTCTTCATCGTTGAACTCTTTTTCATTATCATATTGAGCTAAAGTATCTATTGTTATACTTGATATTTCTTTTAACTCAAATAAATTAATTACATATTCCTTATTTTTATTTAATTCTTCTTCAAATTCTTTTTCATATTTTTTCATTTCTTCTTCAAAGTCATTATAATCCATAAACCAAGTACCAATTTTAATGTCATCAAATCCTGCTAATGTATGAAAATCAATTACCTTATATCCTAAGCCAAAGTATTCTATTGTTCCTCCATCATTTATAATTCCTGCTGGATTTTGTATGCAGAAAATAGGTTTTTCTTGTTTTTGTACTCTAACATAATCTACTGCAAAAAATATTATTCCTAAAATAATTATAACTCCTAAAATAACTCCAATTACTTTTAAATATTTTTTCATAACAACCACCAGTTTACCTTTCCTTTTATAAATTAACCTCAACAAAAAATTACTATATTTTATTATGCTTATATTATCATAAATTGGAATACTTATCAATATAACTATTCCCATCAAAATTTGTGTGTTAAATAAGGAACAGATATAAAATACCTGTTCCTTAATATTTCTCTACTCATTTTCTTTTAATGTATATTGACTAATATCTGGTTCTGTAAAGACAGAATCATCTACCGTATTAAATTCATATTCTCTTTCATTTACTATATCTGCTTCTGTTGATTTTACAAATAGTCCTGTTTCTTTATCTATATATGTTTCTGCACCTTCAGAAGTTAAAGATATTGATGACATAAATTCTTTTACAATATAGCATTCTTTTCCATTATAATCAACTGATTTTATTTTTGCATTTATGCATCCTAGAATTGTTTGCCACTTACTATCACTTTCTAAATGATTATAAATACCAACAGACATTATTGTTCCACTATTGAGTTGTGCAATTTTTGAATCTTTTGTTTCTGTAAAAGTATCTGTTCTTTCTCCATTATTATACATTGATATTTTTGTTATTTCATTATTTACATTTCGTTCCATAAAAACAACTTGCTTACCATCTTTTTTATAATAGTCCATTTTTACAATAGTTCCATTATTTTCAGTTGCAACTGATTTTATATGATAATTTGTGCTACCATTGTATTCTGCAATCTTATTTTGCAAATCTGTAACAATTACATAATTTCTAATTGTATGAATAATAAGAATTACAAGCAAAATAGCAATCACTATTAAGGCTATTTTTAATACATTTTTTATTATTTTTTTCTTTTCCATATATATTACCTCCTCTTTAGTGCAACCTAGCAATCATAAGCATTACTGCTTTTAGACCTATGGCTTTGCGTCATAAACTTTCGTTTATTTTGCTTTTTTACAATAATCTAACTATATTATAACATATTTGCTTATTTTTAGCAAATTTATTCATTTTACAATATTTTTAAATATCTCTTTGGCATTCTTACTAGCCTCTTCTTTAGTTATTCCTTCTTGTTGATAAGGATAAATTATATAATCTCCTTTTTTTAGATAAATTCTCCAACTAGCAGAAAAATTTTTTCCACAGTAACTTACAAAATCATTTATATTTTTCATTGCCTTATCTAAATCCTCATAAGTATTTATTTTGATATATGTATCATATTCCAAAATATCACCTGTTCTATTTTCATTTACTACAAAATTGCTTTTGGATTCATTTTCCCATTTATCAAAATAATATTTATGACAATTATCCATATAATCTTCACTTAAATTTCCAAATCTTCTTATCGCTGTAAATTGAATTTCATTATTATCTGACATTTTAAAAGTATATCTGCCATTTTCTTTTTCATCTATATCTTTATTTACTAAATCAATCTTTGTATTATACATACTTTCTATTGTCTTTTCTGGATTTACATTTGTTTTTGAATTAATGTTAGAAATAATAAGGTCAAAAATCAAAATAACAATTGCAATAACTATTATAGCAGTAATAATACCTCCGATTTTAATTGTTTTTCCTGCTATTTTCATTCCTTTTACCACAGTATTTACACCCTTGTGTTCTTTATCTTTCTGTATTTCAGAAAAGTCTAATCTAAATTTTTCCTTTTGTTCTTGTTTCCTACTTTCTTCCCACTTTTCTAATTCTTCCCAATCTTCTTTGTTTCCCATATTATATCTCCTAATCATCTTTACAAATTGACTATCTAATCTTTGTCAAGTACTTTTTTATAAATTTATTATATTATTTTTTTGTATGGCAAACAAGCGAAAACGATATATTTTTTAAAAAATTGTATCTTTTTCACTTCTTTTATGCTAAAATTTATTTATATTTATTCTTCTAAGAATTGTTTATTATTTTTGCACATAGAATATAACATTCTTAGAATTTTAGTTGAACAAGCAGTTAGGCTTTCGTAATAGTGTTTGCCTTCTGCTTTTTTTATTAAATAATAATTATAAACTGGATGACTAGGATATTGATGTCCTAATTTAACTACCATTTGGCTTATATTAAATAATATCCACCTTGCATATTTATCTCCTCTTTTTGAGATTGCTCCATGTACATTTATACTTTTTCCAGACTGAACAATTGCTGGATCTAAACCACAAAAAGCTATCAACTGCTTATGATTATCAAATCTTGTAATATCTCCTAATTCTCCTAAAAGCTCTGCTGCTAATACTTCTCCTATACCATAAAATGAATTTACTATCTCAAAATATGGAGATTGCTTTGCTAATTCAATCATATTTTTCCTTATTTCATCTATCAATCTATTGTTTTCTTGTAATATACTAGCCATATCTGATAAGTTTTTTACATCAGCATGGTCTTTGTCTACTCCTGGAAATGAGTCCACTGCAGTATCTTTTAATTGTCTAGCTAATCTTTTATAATAATAATCATGTCTAGCATCTACTTTGCGTAAATTATTATATAAAGCATCAATTCTTTTTTCTCTAACTATATAAGCATGTGGAAATGCTTTTATAAAATTTAAAGCTGTATCCTCATAAATCCTATTACGAGCGAAAAATCCTTCAAATTCTGGAAAGCAAATATTTATTAGTCTTTTATATCTATTTTTACAACGAATATTTACTTGCGTTAAATAAAAATATTGCCTTGTCATTGCTTTTAAATTAGCATAGAAATCTTTTTTTGATATTTCGTGATATTCTACTTCATTTACAAAAAATAACTTGGCTAGTCTGTAACAGTCTTTCTTATCTGTTTTTGTTTTTCTTATCGTATCAAAATTATTTTTTGTTGTTAAACTATTGATAACTAAAGTATTAAATCCATTCTCTTTAAAATATCTCTCTACTGGCAAATGGTATGTACCTGTTGATTCCATGAATACTGTTAGATTTTCTGGATTAATTTCTTCTATTTCTTCTTTTACTTTTTCAAATTCTCCCAAATTATGCTTGATTTCCTTTGTATCAATAAGTATCTCTCCATCGTTATTCATAAGCATTATCATACTTTTATTTTTAGCAACATCTACACTTAATACTGT
>CAOKMR010000074.1 GCA_948469815.1 uncultured Clostridiaceae bacterium
GTATGTATTTAAGCTATACGGATGACGCTTTTTTTTGTATTACTTGCTATGATTATTTCGACATTTTATTTTTATAAGTTATTACTAAATCTGTGAAAAAGTTAATTCTACTGTGATTTTTTTATTTTTATCAAACACTACTCTTTTTACTAATTTTTTTAGAATTTCATTATCTGGATTTTCTATCTTTAAAAACTCATTTGCTAATTTTTCCATTTGTTTGTATTCCTTATTTTTGCCTTTTGTTCCTTTTTTGTTATTCTTAATTTCATTATTAAGTTTTTCTATTTCCTGCACTATTTTCATTTTTCTTTCGCTCATTATCTCGTATAACTCTTTAAATTTATCTATTGATATTTGCCTTGTTACTTTCTTTTCATATAAACATTTAATTTCATCTTCGATTTTATTAAGTTCTTTGTTTTTATTGGAAAGTTCACTTTGAATTATATTCGCTGTGCTTTTGGCTTTTCTTTGTGCATTATTATATATTGCTTTTAATTCCTTTGAAGTATATTCTATTTTTTTGATTTCTTCTATTATTGCATTTCTTACTGCATTCATTAGTATTTTTTCGCCAATAACAACATTATCACATAGACTTCTATAATCTGCTCTTTTTCCACATACTGCACAATTTCCTTCCCAACAAACCTTTCCAGATTTTGTTTTACTTTTATTGTGTTGAAATCTTGCTTTGTTTCCACATTCTCCACAATATACAAGATCTTTTAGTGGATATTCATATTTTTTTCTAGTATCTGTATTATACGAACTTAACTTTTCTTGTACTTTATTCCATAATTCTTTACTAATAATAGGCTCGTGCATATTTTCTTTTATTATATACTCTGATTTTTCTTTCATTTTTCCTTTTTTTATTTTAGGACTTATTTGCTCTTTCTTTCCACTTACAACATTTCCTATATATACTTGATTTTTTAGCATACTGCCTATTTGTGTCCTTAACCACAAATACCTACCATCTGGATTTTTGCTGTTTAGATTTTTTATTGTGTTAGGCATTTTCATATAAATTCCCGGAGGCGTTATATTTCTATTATTTAATTCATCTGCAATTTTTATTGTAGACATTCCTTTGTTTGCATACATATCAAATATCTCTTGCACTATATAACTTACATTTTCATCTATTACTAAATGATTTTTTATTTCTGTATCTTTTTTGTAGCCATATGGTGCAATTCCTGCTTGATATTCTCCTGCTTTCATTTTCTTTTTCTTTACACTCTTAATTTTATTTGAAATATCTTGTATATAGTAATCATTAAAGCTTAATTTGAAAGATAAAAATTGTAGTCCTCTTGAATCTATTGTGTCTATTCCATCTCCGAATTGCTATATATCTTATATTCATTTTAGGCAAATATCTTTCTAAATAATAACCTGTATCAATATGATCTCTACCAAATCTTGATAAATCTTTTGTGATTATACAATTTACTTTGCCATTTTCTATATCTTGTATCATTTGCTTAAATCTTGGTCTATCAAAATTTCCTCCTGTATATCCATCATCAACATATTCATCAAACACTTCTAATTCCGTATTTTTACTAATAAAATTATCAATTATATCTCTTTGATTTTCTACACTTTCACTTTCTTTTTTTCCTCTGTCTTCGTCTGATAGTCTTATATATTTAGCAACTTTATACTTTGTTATAATCATATTATACTGCTTTCTCGTATCTTTCTTGTTCTTTTATATTTCCGAAAGTTAGTGTAACTGTGATATTTTTATCACTATCAAATTCAATTTTTTTTATTAGTTTTGAATATATTTCTTTAGTAGGATTTTTCATTTGCAACATATCTTTTGCTAATTTAATCATTTCTATATAGTTTCTTCCTGTATCTTCTTTTTGTAATTCCATCATTTCTGTTTCTATTTGATGAATTTGCATTAGCAATTCCCTTTTTTCATTTTGTAATTTATTATAAATCATAGCAAAATCATCTGCTGTTATAAGTTTATTTATTTTATCTTGATATACCTCTTGTGTAGTTTGCTCATTTTCATCAATTTTGTTTTGTATAGTCATTTTTTGACTCCTTAATATATTACTTTTACTTTGTACCTTTTCTTCAGCTTTTTTATATACTTTTATGATTTCATCTTCTGTGTAAGATATTTGCTCTATTTCTTCTCTAATTACTTCTCGAACTTTGTTTTCTATAAGTTCCTCTGTTATTGGTTTACAAGTACAAGTTTTATTTCTATTTTTATTAGAGCACAAAAAAGTTCTTTGTTCCCATACTTTGCCACTTTTTCTTTCTCCTTTTCTAACTTTATAAGTTGCCTTTCCTCCACATTCTGCACAAAATATAAATTCTTTCAAAGGCACTTCATATTTTTGCGTAAACGAATCTTTATGTCTATTTAATTTATCTTGTGCCTTTCTCCAAATTAATTCATCAATGATAGGTTCGTGCATATTTTTTACAATAATATATTCATCTTTGTGTGTACTTCTTACTTTTTCAACTTTATGGCTTATTTTTTGGAATTTTCTACCCACTACACTTCCTATATATACTTCATTCCTTAACATTTTAGCTATCTGTTCACTCTGCCATATATAACCTCTTGGATTCTTACTTTTTCTGTTCATACATACTGGTATTTTTAAATATATTGCAGGAGCGTCAATGTTTCTTTCGTTTAAATTTTCTGCAATTTTGGTTGTAGACATTCCTTTATATAAATACATATCAAATATTTCCCTAACTATTTGTGCTGAATATTCATCTATTATTAAATGATTTTTTATATTGTTGTCCTTTTTATAGCCATAAGGAGCTATTCCTCCTTGAAATTCGCCTTTTTCTATTTTTCTATTTTTTACACTTTTTATCTTATTAGAAATATCTTGTGCATAGTAGTCATTAAAACTTAATTTGAAAGTCAAAAATTGTAGTCCATCTGGATTTATTGTATCAACATTATCTCCTATTGCTATATATCTAATGTTGTTTGTTGGCAAATATCTTTCTAAATAATAACCTGTATCTATGTGATCTCTTCCAAATCTTGATAAGTCTTTTGTTATAATACAGTCTATTTTTCCATCTTCTATATCTTGTAACATCTTTTTGAATCCGTGGTCGATTAAAGTTTGTTCCAGTATAGCCATCATCAACATATTCTTCTACTGCTTCTAATTCTTCGTGTTCACTTATATAACTATCTAATATATCTCTTTGATTTTCTATACTTTCACTTTCTCTATCATCTCCATCATCTCTTGATAAACGCATATATTTTGCTACTTTATAATTATTTATTCTTAACATCTTCCCTCCCTCCTAGAATAAATAACCTGTTTGCTTTTTCATTTTACTTTCTTTAATTTTCAAAGTAAAATGTGCAATTTTATTTTTTTTTCAATTTTTCTATATTTTCTATTTTTTCAATAAATGTTTTTTCTAATAAGTTCGTTAATATCTCCTTTAGGTTTTCATTCCCATATATTTTTTTTATACTATCTTTTTCATTTTTTAAGTCCTCCATCTCCTCCTCCTTTTATATTAAAAGGTATTTTTGAATGTCCTATTTTATGAATAAAATTTAAAATAAGACTATTCATTCAGTAGTTCTGGAAATAGATTTTCTAGTATTACTTCTGCCTCTTTCATTATTTTTCTAGGGTGGTGCGTATGGATCTCGCTTAAAAATTCTTTGACAATTTTTTCGTCTGTTATTTGCATTTCTCTATTTATAAGTACATAAAATATACAAATAGCATAAGAAATAAAGTCATCTGCTGTTAAAATCCAACTAAAATTTATTCTTTTTAATAATTCAGTATTAACTCCTGTTATTTCTATACTATTAAGATTTTCTTGTGCTACTTCCACTATATCTTTCAGTATATCTCCTAGTCCATTTTGATTTATATTTTGTTCATATTTTTTATAACCTAAAATATAATAGCTTACTGCCTCCTTAATAGCATACATTTTATTTCTTGCATTCTTTTTCATTAAAATTCCTCCTATACTAAAAACAAGCCCTATCTGGACTTGTCGTTTCTATTTTTTAATTCTTTTCTCTTTATATCTCTAGCTAATTTTTCAAAGCCTAATTTTTTAAAAGTTTCTATATAATGATTTCTATTGATACACTCTCCATTAAGAGTAACTATATCAACATTTTTCATAAAATTATTTTCAAATAAACTTGTTAATTTTGCAGGATTTCTAAATAATCTTGAAATATCTGTTACCACTATTTGCTTGATTTTTCCTGCTTTTATATCTTCTATGAGTTTATCTAATGCCTCTCTATCTTCAGATAGTCCATTTTTTCTAACATCTATATAATGTACTCTGTTTATTATATTTTGCTTTTTGCAATATTCTTCTAGTCTATTTCTTTGAGAATAAATATCTGCATTTACCATATCTCCATCTACTCTATTTGTTCTCATATATAGTGCAACAGCCTTTTTCTGCTTTTTGTTTTCTATTTTTTCGTCAATATAATAATCTAGTTGTTCAATATTTCCAACTCTCATATACATACCAACATTTCCATTTTTACTCACAATTTCCATAGCCGTTCCTTTCTTGTAAATCGGTTGCTATTTTTATAGCATTATTTACAACTTCTACATATTTTTCTGGTAGTATATCAATTCGGTGTAATAGTCTTTTTTTGTCTATCACTTTTATTTGTTCTGCCATTATTGTAGCCTCATATTTCATTTTGCCAAACTTATTTATTCTTATATGAGTAGGAATAGCAAATCGTTCCTCTATTCTTCTAGTTATAGGAATAATTATTGTTGTTGTGCTATGTTTGTTTCCTATGTCATTTTGAATAATTAGAACAGGTCTTACTCCTCTTTCCTCACTTCCTACTGTGTTTCCTAAGTTAGCAAGATATATTTCATTTCTTCTAATTCTATTTATCATTGCTTTGCCTCCTGCAATTATTTTTTAATTGTTCCATCTGCTCTATATCTTCCATCTCTATTTCTTCAGCTGTTTTGCATTTACTTGCACCCAACAGCAATAAATACATAAAAATAGTAATTATAAACATATCTATTAGTAAAATTCTTAATATCATTGTTTGGTTTTCCTTTCTCGTATGTTAAAAAGAACTCTAAAATGTTTTGGAGGTATATTGATATTGCATACCTTAATTTTAGAGTTCTTATTATCTATTTATTTTTATACCTTTATCATCATTCATTAGACAGATATTTTGCATATATCTTCATAGGTGTATTCGGCATACCCTACCTGTTACACAGGCTTGTCCTCAATGCGTGGGACGGTTTTTTCTCGCTCGTGCTATGACTGGACAAAAGTTTCTTTCCTTTTACACTCATCTTCGCCTTATTAGTTGCAAGCTAATATTTAAGTAATATAAAAATTACTAGCTCAAGTAATCAAAGGACTGTATCTAACGAATTGTTATTCACTTTTCAATGTGCTTTTTTACTCTCTTTTTAAGAAAAACAAGTAAGAGATTTTACCCTCTCATCTATAACAGCGATTGAAAAATGAAAAATAGGACATTTTCCTAAAATTTTTTTTAATTTTTTATTTTGCTAATTTCTCTGCAAAATCTTTGTCTTTTATAACCTTTACTGCATACTCAATTAAGTAGCTTTTTAGTTCTTGATCTACTTCTTTATTTTCGTTTTTTGAATACTTATCTATTAGAGGCATTATTTTATCTATTGCAAAAATCAATGACACCTCATCTGTTCTAGCCTTTACTAATAATTTATAAAATTTTGTTTTATTCTTCATTTTCTACCTCCAGATAATTTCTTAATTTTTCAATAGCTCTATCTTTTAATTTTCTTACTGTACTCTCATCTTTGTTCATATCCTTTGCTATTTCTTTCAATTTCTTATTTTTATAGTAATATTGTATAATTACTTTTCTCTGCTTTTCAGTTAGTTGCTTTAACCCCTTTACCAATTCTTCATTTTTACATTTTTCTTCATTTAAAAAGGAATACTCAAAATTGTCTGTATTAAACAATTTTTCCCATTCCTTATTAGACATAGATATTTCTTTATCTAGTAAATACTTCTTATGTTTTAAATAATCAATTCTTTTATGTAATAAAGCTGTTCTCATATAACTTATATATCTAGCAAATACAATATCGTCTTTTAATTCTATATTTTCTTTAAATATATCTCTTTTTTCTTTCATCTTTTCCTCCATTCAATTTTGTTTTTCATTGAATGGAGGTGGACTATGACAGCCACAATTAAAAAGGAGAAAATTTTTTATATGTAGTATAAAAAAGAAGTCAAAATTACTCCTTGTAAATTTGACTTCTTTTTCTATGTAATTACTTAAAAAAACTTTTTCCTCTGATTTCACTACCCATACTCCTTGCGTAGCGTAGAGTATGCACTTTGAAATTATAGTAATAAGCAATAGAACTACACTACGCTAAAATATAATCTCGTTTTGTTTTTCTTTAGATAATCTGGTATTTAGGTAGCACATTTATTGGATTATCTTTTAAAAATAACAAAAAACAAATATTAATTTTTTATAACTTGTTTTTTGAATCCATTTTTAATTTACAATCCGTTTTATCTCCTTCCCTTTTATACTATCTTTTGTGCTTATATTCTTTATATTAGCACTTTTAATTTTAAAAGTTTGTCGAAATGTGTAAAATAGGGAATATTTTTTACAAAAACTTCCATTTTCTTTTTAATATTTGCATTTTTTGATTTTTATAATTTCTTTTAGCACGATATTCGTGCAAGAAAATGACTTTTTTATAATAAAATTGGGAAAAATGATATAGAAAGAAAGGAATGAGAATATATGAGAGCCAAAAGACTTAACTCAAAATCTAATATTATTGGCAAGAATGTAAAAAAATATAGAACAGCTAATAAGTATACACAAGAAGAACTATGCCAAAAACTAGACTTATTTGGTTTGAACTTATATCATTCTGATATTTATCTTATTGAATATAATAAAAGAATTGTTAGAGATTATGAAGCTTTAGCTTTTGCTAAAGTTTTCAATATAAGTTTAGACGAACTTTATTCTGGAACAGAAAAAGAACTTGAATAAAAAATTAAATCCAGATTTTCTCTGGATTTTTTATTATTTCTTGAAAAAACTTACTATTTTCTTAAAAAAATTATTTTCTTCAGCTAGTTTACTGTTAATTAATTCTTCTCTACTTCCTATTTCTGTAATTGACTCAATTTCATTAACTAGCTTTTCCATATCTACTGGCTTATTATAGATATTTTTTACAGGTAAAGAATATAGTTTTTTCATTATATCTACACTTGCTCCACCAGTAATGACAATAAATTCTGGTACTTTTTCAAACTCTTTTACTATTTCTATAACTTCTACTCCTGTTTTTTTAGGCATTTCTATATCAGTAATTACAACATCTGGATTAAATTGCATTATATAATTCAATTCTTCTTCTCCATCATTTGCAATTCCAACTACCTCTATGTTATCACTATTTTTTAATGCTTTTACAATATGTTCTAGTAAAACTTTGTTGTCATCTGCAACAACTATTCTTATCATAGTCTTTTTTCTCCTTTCTTTATTGCACGGTATTCGTGCAATAATAAATAAAAAAAATAATTTACTTCGTTAATTTAGATATTTTTTCTATACATTTATCACACACTAATTGTCCTTCAATTTTTGATTGTACTTTTTTACTATTACAAAATATACAATTTTCTGCATATTTTTTTAATATTATTTTTTCTCCGTCTACAAATATTTCTAAAGGATCTTGTTCATAGATTTTAAATTGACTTCTAATTTCTTTAGGAATTGTTATCCTTCCTAAATCATCAACTTTTCTTGTAATTCCTGTACTTTTCATAAAATTACTCTCCTATCTTTATAAACTTTTTTCTTTCTTCGACATATTATACTATATTGCCTTTTATTTTTTTGTCGAAATGTGTCATAAAAATAAAAAAACTTTACTCAAGTAAACTATTTTAAATTTTAGCACACAAATTACTTTACTGCAATAAATTACTTCGCAAAAGTAAAGTTTTTTTTAAAACCTTTACTCGAGTAAATTATATTGTACTTGTATCTTGTTATAATTTTTTTGGGTGAATAAAATGAAATTATCAGACGCTATAAGAAAAAGAATCAAAAAATTATTAAAAGAAAAAAATATGAAACTATGGCATTTATACAAAAGAACTGGTATACCTATGTCTACACTTTCTACTTTTATGAATGCTAAAAGAGAATTGCTTACTTTAAAAACATTATTACATATTTGTGAGGGTTTTGAAATTAGCTTATCAGAATTTTTCAATGATTCTTTATTTGATGATGTTGAACAAGATTAAAAATAAAACAATAGTTGTGTTACTATTGTTTTATTTTTACTAATAAATTGTAATTTTGTGTTTACCATTTTCCTTTTTTTATTCTACCACCTATCATAATAACTGCAAAAATTATTATAAGTAAAACAGCTGTAATCCATATTGGAGATAATACCCATATCCAAGACCAACTAATGTTATTCGTTAACTTCAACACTATGAATATTAAAGTTAATACACTAATAAATCCCATTCCACTATTTCTAACATTTTTATTTTTCATTTTTACATTTCCTCCTTAATTAGAGCAATAAATTACTATAAATCTTTCAAACTACAAATTGTAATTTTATTTTTCAACATCTTTAAGAAAAAATCTCAAAGACATAGTTGTTATAGCA
>CAOKMR010000075.1 GCA_948469815.1 uncultured Clostridiaceae bacterium
AAAAATTTATAATAAACACAAACCTAAATTTCTGCAATTGGGCACATGCAATGTGACCCTACAGATAAATGCATATTTTATAATAACAACAATGTTAAAATCTATATCTCTATTTTTAAAATCCTCCCCACAAACCACAATTTATAATTAAAAATGGGAACTATTTTTAGCTCCCATTTTCTATCTATATTATTATTAAAACTTTCTCTTCCAAAAGCCAGTAAAATTCACTTCGTGAATTTTCCATGCTTTTTCGTAAATTTTAAATTTCAAAATTCTACAAAACTACTTCGTATGTTTTGTATCATTTTTAAATTTAAAATTTCCTTTTTCTCGCTGCCTCTGATTTCTTTTTTCTTCCTTCGACGAGTAAAATTTGTTCCACAAATTTTTCACGCTCGGAAAGAAAAAATTATTTAAATTTAAAATTTTCTTTTTCTCGCTGCTTCTGATTTTTTCTTTCTTTTAACGCTAGGTTTTTCATAATGTTCTCTTTTTCTTACTTCTTGTAGTACTCCGTTTCTTGCACATTGTCTTTTAAATCTTTTTAGTGCATCTTCGATGTTTCCATTATTTACTTTTATTTCTGACATTATTACTCCCCCCTCTCTAGTAGTTTTCAATTTGCTCGTTTATTATACTATATGTTTATGCTCTTTGTCAAGGTATAGTTTCCTAATTTTCAAAGTTTTCAAATAGATCTCCCATTGCTTTGCTTTCGTTTAGTCTTTTTATCGCTTCTGCAAATAATGGCGCTATTGATAATACTTTTATTTGCGGTATTTGCTTTTCTTTTGGTAATGGTATTGTGTTTGTTATTACTAGCTCTTTTAGCGCTGATTTTTGTATTCTTTCTATTGCTAGTCCTGATAGTACTCCATGTGTACATCCTGCATATATCTCTTTTGCTCCAAATCTTTCTAGTATCCCTACTGTTTCCATCATTGATCCTGCTGTGTCTATTTCATCGTCAAATATTACTGCTGTTTTTCCTTTTACTTCTCCTATTACTGTTGTTGCTATCGCTTTGTCATCGTTTCCATCTCTTCTTTTGTCTATTAATGCTATTGGACAGTTGAAGTATTTTGAATATTTATATGCTTTTTTTGAACTTCCTGCGTCTGTTGCTACTATTACCATGTCGTCTAGTTTTTTAGATTTGAAATATTCTTGTAATAATATTTGCGCAGATAGCCTGTCACAGTTTATGTTATTAAAGTATGCTTGTATTGCTGAGTTGTGTAAGTCACAGCTCATTACTCTGTCTGCTCCTGCTACTTCTATTAGTTGTGCCATTAATTTGGCTGTTATTGGTATTCTTGGTTGGTCTTTTTTGTCTGATCTTGAGTATAAGTAATATGGTAATACTACTGTTATTCTTTTTGCTGATGCTCTTTTTGCTGCATCTACTGATATTAACATTTCCATTACTCTTTCGTTTACTGGTGGTGTTGTTGTTTGAACTAAATATACGTCTTGGTCTCTAACTGTTTCTCCTAGTTGTACAAATGTGTTGTCATTTTTGAATTTCATTGTTTCTATTTTTCCAAGTGGTAGGTTTAAACTTTCACAGATTTCCTTTGTAAATCCTTCTGCTTCTTTACTACAAGCAAAAATTTTGATATTTTCCATATCTATAAAACCCCCCGATAATTTTAAGTTTTCCTTAAAATTTTTTTATTTATATTTTTGTCGATTTATCTGTACTACATTATTGTAGATTATTTTTTCTAAATTGTCAATGTTTTTCTATAATTTGGATATTTCATTTGTCCCATGATATTATTTTGTTTTGTGCTAGACATTCTGGTACATCTAAAATTCTTTGGTTTGTTGAACCTTTGAATCTTAGGTTTGGTACTTTTTTGTCTATTTCAAATTTTCCGTCTACTAATACGTTTATTTCTTTTAGACAGTTGTTTGTTGTTTCATCATTTCTTTTTTCTAGTTCTTCTAATGTGTACCCTGTATAACACCATACATTGAAGTTTGGCTTTTCTTTTTTTACGTCTTTTATAAATTTTAATACTTCTCCTATGTTTTCTTTACATAGTGGCTCTCCTCCACTTATTGTTATTCCTTTTAAGATTGAGTTTTCTTTTATTTTTCCTATTAGTTCTTGCTTTTTTGCTTCGTCAAATTTTGTTCCATAGTTGTAGTCTTGTGCTATTTTGTTTTGACATCCTGGACATCCATGCGGACATCCACTTACAAATAACACTGCTCTCCATCCTGCTCCGTTTGATATGCTTTCATCATAAAATCCTGCTAGATTCATTTCTCTTTTCCTTTCTTTTTTGGTGATACATGGTCAATTATTTTCATTATATATAATTCTCATCATTTTTCCAATTATATGGATTATTCATTATGTATTCATTAATTTTATATAATTCCTTTTCATTACGTATTACATGCTCATAATAATTTCGTTGCCATAATCGTTTATTGAATGGTTTATATATACCTAATTTTACGCCTCTTGTGCATAAATATGTTGTTCTTGTTTTATATGCACAAATTATATCTGCTAATGTAGGGGCGGGCCCTGTGTCCGCCCTATTACATATTTCTATAATAGCATGTATATGATTTGGCATTATTATGTAATTGTGCAATTTTATGGTATTATATTCTTCCTCTAGATTTAAATATGTTTGATTTATCATAATTCCTAATTGAGTTAATTTTAATGTTAAATTATTTTTGTTTTTTTGGGCGGACACAGGGCCCGCCCCTACAATTTCTGATAATATGCATTCTCTATTCTGAGTACATATTGTTATAAAATACATTCCTTCTTTTGAATAATCATAATTTGAAATTCTTATACTTTTTCTATTGTGTATGTTGGGATTATATCTCATGAGAGCACCTTTCTAGATACATATTAGTATCTTATATATATTTGCCCCCTATTTTATTATTTTCGGGCGGACACAGGGCCCGCCCCTACATTTGTTTTCATATTATGCTTGTGTATCGTGTGTTACTCTGTCTTTCAATTCTGCTAATTTTCCTGCGTTCCAACGTGATGTGGTTCCTACTAGGTAGCCTGTTATTCTTTGGATTGTGTCTATGTTTTTGCTTCCACACATTGGACATTCTATTAGGTCTGCTTCTGCATTTTCAAATCCACAGTCCATACATCTTGATCTTGTGTGGTTTACTGATCCATATCCCATGTTGTATTTGTCCATTAAGTCTACTACCGCTTCTACACTTTCTGGATTGTGTGTTGCATCTCCATCTAGCTCTATATAGAAGATGTGCCCCCCTCTTGTTAGTTCATGATATGGCGCTTCTATTTTTGCTTTGTGCTCTGCTGCACATTTATAGTATACTGGTACATGATTACTGTTTGTATAATAGTCTCTGTCTGTTACTCCATGTATTATTCCATATTGCGCTCTATCTATTTTTGTAAATCTTCCTGCTAATCCTTCTGCTGGTGTTGCTAGTACTGAATAGTTTAAGTCATATTTGTCTGAAAATCCATCAACTTCTTCTTTCATGTTTTTTACTATTTCTAGTCCTAGTTCTTGCGATTTTTCTGATTCTCCATGATGTTTTCCTGTTAATACTACTAGTGCTTCTGCTAGTCCTATAAATCCTATTCCTAACGTTCCTTGCTTTAATAGTTCTTCTACTTTGTCATTTGGTGATAATTTTTCACTTCCATTCCATAACCCTGACATTAATAGTGGAAATTGTTTTTTTAAGGCTGTACATTGGAATGTATATCTATCATATAATTGTCTTGCACATACTCCAATGTATTGCTCTAGTTTTTGCATAAATATTTTCTTTTCTATTTTTAGGAATCTTTCGTTCATGAATTTTTCACTTCCAATTCCTATCTCGAAGTTTATTCCAAGTTGATTTTGTGCTTCTTGGTTTGATTCTATTGCTATTTTTACAAAGTTTATTGTTGTGAATGATAGGTTTCCTCTTCCAACTGATGTTTTTTCTCCATGTCTGTTTTCAAATACTCTTGTCCTACATCCCATTGTTGCTGCTTCATATTCATATCTTTTGGGATCATTTTTATTCCATTTTTCATGTATATTAAATGTTGCATCTAGATTTATAAAGTTAGGGAAAAATCTTTTGGCTGTTACTGTACATGCATATTTATATAAATCATAGTTTTTATCTTCTGGAAGATAGTTTACTCCTTTTTTCTTTTTCCAGATTTGTATTGGGAATATTGGGGTTTCGTTGTTTCCTACTCCTCTTTCTGTTGATTTTAATATTTCTCTTATTATACATCTTCCTTCTGGTGATGTATCTGTTCCATAGTTTATTGAACTAAATACTACTTGATTTCCTCCTCTTGAGTGTATTGTGTTCATATTGTGTATAAATGCTTCCATTGATTGATGTACTCTTCCTACTGTGTTGTTTATTGCTGCTTGTATATATCTGTCTTCTCCTTTTAGTTCTGATAAATCTTTTTTTAAATAGTCTTCTAATTCATAGTCATAATATTTTGATAAGTCTTTTCCTACTGTGTCTCCAACTTTTTTTAGTTCTTCTTTAAATGTTTCTCTTACATATGGCGCTAAGTAATAGTCAAATGCTGGTATTGCCTGTCCTCCATGCATTTCGTTTTGAACTGTCTCCATTGAAATACATCCTAGTATACTTGCTGTTTCTATTCTTTTTGCTGGTCTCGAACTTCCATGTCCTGCTTTGAATCCGTTTTCTAAAATTCTATCTAATGGATGTTGTAAACATGTTAAACTTTTTGTTGGATAATAGTCTTTATCATGTATATGGATATATCCTCCTTTCACTGCTTCCCTTGCTTCTGTTGATAGTAAGAAATCATCAACAAATGGTTTTGTTGTCTCACTTGCAAATTTCATCATCATTCCAGCAGGTGTGTCTGCGTTCATATTCGCATTTTCTCTTGTTACATCATTTGATTTTGTTTCAATTATTTCTAAGAACATGTCTTTTGATCTCGCTTTTCTTGCAACATCTCTATTGTATCTATATGTTATATACATTTGGGCTACTTCTTTTCTTGAAGATGCCATTAATTTTTTCTCTACTAAGTCTTCTATCTCATATACTGTTGTTTGAATTTTTCCTTCTAATTGCTTTTCAACACCATCTGCTATTTTATTTGCTAATTCAATATCTACTCCTGCTGTTGTTTGCATCATTGCTAAACTTATTGCTTTAATAATTCTTTCTCTATTATATTCTACCATTCTTCCATCTCTTTTTACTACTTGCATTTTAATGCCCCCCTATTTGTATTTTTATCTCTGTAACTTTCAGAGTGACCTTATAATACACAAAAAAAATACCAAAGTCAAGAAATATTCCTATTTCTTGACTCTGATATATATTCTTAGAGTATCAACACTTTTAAGCATTTTATACTGTTGGTAAATATTCACTTTTGTTTTCTATACATTAGTTATAACAATAGTTATACTACATATTTTGCTTTTTTGTAGAATTATTACAAAATTGTTACAAAAATATTTCATTTTTGTAATATTTATTTGTTTAGGAATTTGATTCTATTTATGCTTGGATCTTTTTTATTTATTATAGTTATAGAAATATATCCACATATTCCTAATGATACTATTATCATCATTATTACAATTATGCTTACTACTTCTCCTGTTTTTATATTTACTACTACTACTGCTTCTGATTTATCATCTTCCATGTTTGTGTCTTCATAATATGCTGTATTTAATGTTTCTATTATTTGCACTGTACTTGATTTTGAACCCAAGTTATTCTCTTTATTATCCCATTTTACTGTTAATTTTAAGTCTTTACTTTCTCCTTTACCTAATTGTACTTCACTTGATATTTTTCCTTCTGTATATTTTTCCCAGTATTCTGGAGTTTGTACTATCTCATAGCCTTCTGGTATTGTTTCTAATATTTTGGCTATTCCTGCTAATTCTCCTTCGTTTGTTACTTTTATATTGTATTTTACAGTTAATTCCGTATTCTTAATTTCTTCTGATTTTATTTCTACTTTTGCTAGTTTGTCGTCTGTTATTTCAATATTTTTTCCGTTTATATTAATGGCTTCTATTGTTTCTTCTACAGAGAAATTAAAGTCTAGTTTTCTATAGCTGTATATTACTGTATTTTCTAATTCTGTTAGTTTTCCTTTTTGATTTTCTGTACTTTTTACTAAAATGTAATATGGTATTTCTTTTTCTTCTGTTTCATAGTCATCTCCTATGTTTCCAGGGATTTGATATGAATATGTTTTATCCTCTTCGCCATCTTTATAGCTAATGTCTTGTTCTGTGTCTATATCTATGTATCTTACATTTAGTATCGTATTTTGTGTCTTTTCATATATATACATTACTGTTTCATCTTCTGTTATTGTTCCTTCTGGATTTCCTTTTACTTCTACATATTTATAGTTTTCTATTTCCTTTTGTTCTGTTTTATAGTTTTCTCCTACTGTTCCTTCTATTAATATATCTTCTAATAATGAGTTTCCTTCTTTGTCTTGATATTTAACTGTTATTTGTGCTTTTGCAATTTCATAATAGTAGATTACTTCTTGCTCTTCTTCTTTTATTTTTCCTGTTTCATTGTTTGTTGATTCTATGTATTTATATCCTTTTATTTCTTTCTTTTCTGTTTTGTATTCTTTTCCTATTTTATCTACTATTTCTTCTGTTTCTGCAATTTCATTTCCACTTGCTTTATCAATATATTTTACTATAACTTTTCCTGGTACATTTACGTTTGTAGTAAATGTTTGCACTTTTTCGTATTTTTCTCGTGTCTCATATAATTCTATTTTTGCTTTTACTTCTGTTTCAATTTTTTCTTGTTCTAAGTCCAAATCTCTATATGTTAGTTTTATTTGTTTTGTTATATCTAACACAAATGCTTCAGGTTCATCATGTTCTGGTTCTTCAGATAAAAGACTTATCATTTTTCCTGCATTAATATCTTCTAACTCAATTTCCCAACTTATTAATTTCTCTTCTTTATTATATATTCCATCACCAATATCTGATTTTTCTAAATCAATTTCATATGGCAATCTTTTTTCTATTGTTACTTTTCCTTCTCCTATATAATCTTCAATTTCTGATTTAATGTTTATTGTATAGTCTATGTCTTCTTTTGCTTGTATTTCTTTCTTTCCATCTATTGTTATTTCTGTGTTTAAATCTAAATCCATTTGTTTATATGAATTTGTTATTATTGTTATATAGTTCGTTGCATTTTCATCTTGAGTTTCTTTTTGTTCTATTTCAGCTTGTTCGTATTCTTCTAAATCTCCTTCATTTGTTTCTTTTTCTGTTATTTGATATGTTATTTTTTCTCCTGCTTTATTGTATTTTGCTAAACCATTTTCTTCATATGTCCAGTTGTTTTCTTCGTTTAATTCTTTTGTAAGAATTCTATCATTTGGCATTATTCTTATTTCTACTGTTACACTTTCTGGACGTTTATTTTTTGAATTTTCATTGTCTTCCCATACTTTTATTACTTTAAAGTTTGATTTATAGTCTTGTTTTATTTCTTCACTTTCTATTGCATTTTTTTCTGCAATTACTTCTCCAGTTTTATTTAAATATGTCTCTGGATAATATGTTGTTGTATTTCCTGTTACTGTATTTACTAGGTCTTGTGTCACATCTTGTTCTTTATATACAATTTCAATTTGCTTTGTTATATCTTTTGTATAATTTCCATTTATAAATGTATTAATATTATTAATTTCTTCTATCCAAGTTATTGTATGGTTCTGCTCATTGTAATTACCGCCTGCTAATTCTGATTTATCTATATCTATCTTAGCTGGCAATGTATCTACTATCTCTATGGTTGCTTTTCCTATATAGTTATTTATTTTACTAGTATATTTAATATTATAGTTTACTTTTCCATCTTCTTTGGTTAGGACTAACTCTTCACTTTGTGTATTTGTAGGTACAGTTGTGTTTAATATTATATTATTTTCAATTGTTGGTGTAGTTAGACTATAATGGTAGTTTACCTCTATTTGATTATTTGTCATTATTCCTGTATGTCCCACTGGTGTTTCATTTATACATGTATAATTTAATGGAACTTTATTTGACTTATTTGTTGTATACGCTTGTCCTTCTATTCCTTGTTCTATTTCGTCTTCTACTAATTTTATTGTTGTATATCTATTGTCCTCTGTTTCTGCTTCTTTATCATAAATATAATGATGTACTACTACTTGTGATTGGTTTACAATGTAATATATATTAAGTATATTATCTTCTGTTGTTATTTCTAAAGTTTCTTTGTCTACACTGTCATATTTATATCCTGATATTTGTATAATTTCATCTGTTGATGTTATTATATTTCCGAATGTTTGATTTTCTTCTATTTTTGCTTCACTTATTACTTTATTTGTACCTTTTTCTAAGTAGTTTACTGTATAACTTAAATCTGTTCTTATTTCCCAATTTGCTGTATATTCTCTATTTCCTGTTGAACCACTTGTTATTGTTACTTCTTTTGTTTCTGTATCTATTCCTGTTCCTGTCCATCCTATGAATGTATATCCTGCTTTTGTTGGTTCTGCTAATACTATATCTTCACTTTCTTTTGTATAACTTATTGGGTTTGTTGTTTCTTCTCCCCCATTTAAGTTATATGTTATTGTATATCCTATTGCTTCCCAGTTTGCTGTGTATTCTCTATTTCCTGTTGATCCACTTACTATTGTTACTTCTTTTG
>CAOKMR010000076.1 GCA_948469815.1 uncultured Clostridiaceae bacterium
ATTATAGGATATATCGTTTAATATTAAAATTACATCAAATTTATAATTATTTGGGTACGGTGCGCCGTGCCCCTACAATGGTTATGAATATATTTATAATTAATATTAATTTTTAAATTTCTGTAATTTCAATGGGCACATGCAATGTGCCCCTACGATATTATTCATCATTAATCATTCATTATTCATTTTGATTTCATATAATAAAATCACACATACAACCCCCAATTTATATATTAGAACTGTGAATTGTAACCTTAGTGGGCTAAAAAAAAGTGGTTAAAATATTAAAATAGCGTATTACTGTAAATCTTCGTAATACGCTATTTTATTGCATTTATAGCTTATTTAATTAGTAATTTGGTGGAGATGGTGAGAGTTGAACTCACGTCCAAAAGCATTTCCACATAAACTTCTTCGAGTACAGTTTGTTATCTAATTTCCCTTTGATAAAGTTAACAAACAAACTTTATTCATCAGTATTCTCTAGATACCTACTATTTACGAGAAAATAAATAGCTTCGTTTCCCACTGGTTTGACACCTTATTTATAAACGTGGGCATTTATAATAAGATGTTACTGCTCTTAGGCAGCAAATGCTAATTCTCTATTATTATCAGCGTTTATTTTATTTTTCTACATTTTTTAGGTGGCCAAGTAGAATTCCACCACTCGCTATTTATGCTTCTATGCAATTGTCGAAACCAAATACATCCCCTTGTTTTGCTCTTTTATATTATACACTATTTACATATTTTATGCAATTGTAAATTTTTCTTGTTTTACATTCTTGCTAAAATTAATATTAATGCCATTCCAATATAAATAAATGCACATAATGATAATCCAACTATTCCTGTTATCATTCCAGCTTTTCCTATTTTACTTCCTGTTCTTAAAGCAGATTTAACTCCAAATATAATCGCAAGTATTCCTGTCGGTAAAGCAATATACCAAAATAATACAGTGATTATAGATATTATGCCTAATACTAGAGATGCTACATTCATAACAGATTTATTCTTATAATTTTCTTCCATAATTTAATTCCCCTTTTATAATTATTTTATTTTTAATTCACTAACTAATTCTAAGGTATTTAGATTATTTACTTTCACAGCAGTTTCTGATACTGTATATAGGTTTTCATCTATATATAATCCTCTTAATAGTTTAGAATTATTATAATATCTATATGCTGAATTACTTTTTGTTGGAGTTTGATGAGTTATAACCCCCTTTAAGTTAAATCCATTTTCAATATTTATATTATATACAAAATAGCCTTCTGCAATATATGATTTATTATAATTTATATATGAATTAACGGTTGATGAGTAAGAATTACTTGAAGAAGCTATTTCAAAATCTTCACTATAATTGTTAACTGGAATTGCTATTAGTTGTTTTTCTTTAGAAAATAGTAAAGCTTTAGGATTAGTTAAAATTGCTGAAGTTGTTCTTCTATCTCCTATTATTGTTTCTGAAATTTGAATAGGATTACTTACATCTGTTACATCGAATAATGCCATTTTCATACCTACAATCTTAGAAGTCGTTGATATTACTTTTCCACTCGAATTTCTATTAATAAATTCTTCTGTTTGCATTCCTATACCAATTAAATGGTTTTCATCATATGGATGTAAATATGTGCTATATCCTGGAATATGTAATTCTCCTAATACTTTTGGAGATGTTTCATCGCTCAAATCTATAACAAATAATGGATCCATAGTTTTATATGTTACTAAATATACTTTATCATTTATAAACCTTGAAGAATACATTGTTTCTCCTTTAGCAACATATTCAGATATCCCTATTTGTTTCAAATTTTCATCAAATATAGCAACTCGAGCTCCATCATTATCATATAAAGCAATTCTTAGATGTCCATTATTCTCATCTAGTGAATATTGATTTATCATTTTTCCTTTTATTTTATTTCTTTTATCATATATTACTTTACCTTCTTTTGTAATGTTAAATTTATAAATTTCTGTATTATATCCACTTGAGTTGTCATCATTATTATATGTAAATGCACCTATAACACCTTTTAATCCAAATAATTCACTTATTGGTGGTGTATCTGTATTATAATTATATTTCTGATTTAATAGATAAATATTATTTTCTGATACATAGGCATTTGATATATCAATTATATATGAACTTACGCTTATATCTCCTCTTGCATTATCTAAGTCAACTACTGAAATAAGAGTTTGCTTTGTTGTTTGTACGTCCTTCAAATATTTTATATCTTCAAGTGCAATTTGCTTTTCTATATTATCTTCTTTATATTTTCTTATAACTATATCATCTTCTTCTCTTAAATTTCCAGAGGAAATAACATATAGTACATTATTTATACATCTTGATGTGTAGTAAGGCTCATATAATTCATAACTTTTTATTAATATTGGATTAGTTTTTGTAGTTATATCATATATTCTTACGATAGTGTTATTTTTATAATTATATCTATAATATGAATTTGAATTGCTATTACCATTTGCAGATATAACTACTAATTCATTTTTATAAAGAATTAAATCTTCTGGAATAGTACCATCATTTAATTTTATAGTAGATGCAATTTTAATTTCTTGTGGATTCATTACATCTGTTATTATTACATTACTATCTGAAATTGAATATATGTAGTCTCCATCTGTTTTAGTGATATCCGCTTCATCTACATTTTCTACTTGAATATTAGTAATTGAGTAATCTTTTGATATAGATGATTCATTTGATGAAGATGTAGCATTTTCAATAGAACTAATAAGTCCATTATTAGTTGGTAGTTCACCTATAATATCTGAAGTATTCTCAGTAATAACTTTGTACCTAAAGAAATTATTTGTAAAAAAACTAAATGGCATAGTAATAATATTTATAAAAGTATCTTTTGCAGTTATTGTGTAACCATTGTATATTTTTGATAACTGCTTGTCAGATTTTATTGTTTTTATTTCTTCATCATTATTAGAAAATAGTAAAAAAGACATAACACACAATAATATTATCACAATTATTGAAACAAATATTTTCAGCTTTTTGTTCATTTTATCACCTTTTATCCCTTCTATTTTTAGACGCTTTTTCTTATGTTTTTAGTTGGTATTTTGCATTTATATATTTTATGCAATTAAATCAACCTACAAAAACATTATCAATTCGTAGGTTTAATAAATTTATATAGTTATTAACAATAGAATTTAACTTCATTTGTATTATATACTATCTTCCACTTTGCAATAATCTGAAAATAATATAAACTTTATATCCCATTAATTCAACAATATTAGGCAAGTTTAAATCCTCCTTGTCTAGCATATTTAAAGAAAAATGCTGCACCTCTTTCAACTATTTCTTTAAAGTCCGCTTTTTCCTTTTCTGTAAAATGACCATCTTCTAGTACAATTTCATAACTTGGAATTTCAAATACTATTGTATCAAATCCATAATCCATTGGTCTTTCGAAAGTTATTCTAATACATTCTTCACCATTTTCATTTTTACTAATGTCTGAAAATACAACTTCTGTTCCATCTGGATATTTACAAAGTGTATATACCATAAAAATACTCCTTTTCCGATATATTAACATTTACATTATACAACATTTATATATTTTATGCAATTGCAAATTTTTTCTCTTGACTCATAAAATATTTCTCTAGAGTTTGGTCTATTATCTTTGAATATCTGTCGGGCGATTACTAATCGCCCCTACAACTATTCTAATCTCTAACTTCTAACCTCTATTTAAATAAATCCATTATCTCTTCTTCTGTTAGTTTGCTAATAAAGGTTGCTTGTGTGTCTAATACATCATCAATTAGTGCTGCTTTTCTTTGCTGTAAATTATCTATCTTCTCTTCTATTGAGTTTTTGGTTATTAATTTATATACTTGTACATTATTTTTTTGCCCTATTCTATATGCCCTATCTGTTGCTTGATTTTCTGCTGATAAATTCCACCATGGGTCATAATGTATTACTATATCTGCTCCTGTTAAGTTAAGTCCTGTTCCTCCTGCTTTTAATGATATTAAAAATACTTTTATATCATCATTTTTATTGAATTCGTCTACCATATCTACTCTTTGGTCTGTTTTTGTTTGACCTGTTAATTTGAAATAGCTAATATTTTCTTTTTCTAATTCTCTCTCTATTATTTTAAACATTTCTGTATATGTAGAAAATAGTAAAATTTTATGTCCTCCTGAGATTGCCTCTTTTATTAATTCTATACATTGGTTTAGCTTACTACTTTCACCTTCATAGTTTTCTAAAAATAAACTTGGATGGCAACAAATTTGTCTTAATCTTGTAAGTAGTGCTAAAATTTGTATTTGCGATTTTTTTATTCCATTTAATCCTACTACTTTTGCAACTTCTTTTTTTGTTTGCGCTAAGTGTGTTAAATATACTTTTTGTTGTTCTTCACTCATTTCATTTTTTATTACAGTTATCGTTTTTTCTGGAAGCTCAGTTAATACTTGCTTTTTTGTTCTTCTTAATATAAATGGTTCTATCATTGTTTTTAGTCTTTCTAATTGCTTTTCTTCATGATCTTTTACTATTTTTGTTTCATAATCCCTTTTAAACTTATTATAACTGAATAAATATCCTGGCATTATATAGTCAAATATTGACCAAAGTTCTGCTAGTGAATTTTCAATAGGTGTTCCTGTTAATGCAAATTTTGTTTCTGCTGATATTTCTTTTAAACTTCTTGCATTTTGTGTATTGCTATTTTTTATATATTGTGCTTCATCTGCTATCTGATATCTAAATTTAATGTTATTTTCTAGGTAAGTATCTAAGTCTCTTTTCAATAAATCATATGATGTTACTACTAAGTCATAATCATTACATGTTTTAATTTTATTTTTTCTTTCTTCCGCATTTCCATTTATAACTAAGGTTTTTATTCCTTCTCCAAATTTTTCAATTTCATTTTTCCAATTTAAGCTTAAAGAACTTGGACATACTACTAATGAAGGTTTATGTTCTTTAGAGTTATTTTTTTCTTCTTGCAATATTGTTATTATTTGTATAGTTTTTCCTAATCCCATATCATCTGCTAAAATTCCTCCAAATTTATATTTGTCTAGAATTTTTAACCATCTATAGCCTGTTTCTTGATATGTTCTTAATATTTCTTTTTGTTCTTCTGGTATTTCTATATTTTCTGGTTTTATATTTTCTTTTACAAGTTTTTCAAATGTCTCATCTTCTGATATTTGTACATCTGGAAGTTTATTTAATAGCTTGTTTAAGTATAGACTTCTATTTACTGGTAATTTAATCTTTCCATCACTAATTGATTTTAAGTCTATATCCATTCCTTCTGTTAAGTTATTTAAGAATTCTATATCTTCATTATGTTCCAAACTCAAAAAATTTCCATTTTTTAGTCTATAATATTTTTTCTTCATTTTATATTTATTTAAAATTTCTTTTAGTTCTTGTTTATCAAAGTCCATACTTGATAAGTCTATGTTTAATAAGTCATTTTGTATTCTAACTCCTACAGAAATTATTTTAGGTTGTCTTATTTCATTTTTCTTAAATGCTTCTGTAACAAGCACTTCAAATTTTTCCATATATTCGTTTAAGGAATTTACTAAGAAATTATATATTCTGTCATCATCATGCATTATGAATGCTTTGTCTTCATTGGATTCGTAAAATCCATCTTGTCTAATCCTTCTTAATACCTCTTCTTCTTTGTAAAAGTCTCTAGGTATGTTTGGAATATTTTTATTATCTAAAGGATTAAATTCTGTAGCTCCATAACAAAATTTCGGACTTAGTACTACATTATCCCCTGAGTCTATATCTAATAATACTTTTACTCCTAATTTTTTAGGAATGTATGATTCTATTTCGTCTTTCGGCATATCATCTACATCTACTATGTCTTTGACTTTTGGTAATACTTTGTTTATAAATTGTAGTAAATGTGCTTTGTCAAATTTATATTCTTCTACATCTGATTGGTTATAGACTTCTATTATTTTTATTAGATTGGAGTTTTTATATCTATCTAATTTATATATTAAATTGTCTTTTAAAATATAAACATATTTTATCCCCTTTACTATTAGTAATTTCTCAAAATTAGCAGATAGTTTATATTCATCTTCTTCTACTTTTTCAATTTTAAATTTAAAATCTGGTTTTTTATTTGTTAATTTAAAAACTATTTTTTCTTTATTATATTCTATTGCATATTCTTCTTCATCATTAAATATATTAAAGAAATCATCTGCTGCACTACCTGATAATTCTATTCTACTTTTTGCAATTTGACCTTTTGAATAATAATATCTACTTTGTTTTAATACATTGTTTGCATATTGTATTGTTTCTGCATATTTTAATATAAAGTCAAGAAAAACTTTAGCTTTTGGAGAAAATGCCTCTTCACAATGAACAAAGCTTAATTTACTACCATAGTACAAACTTTCTCTATTTATATATGCATCATAAAATTTAGTTAAGTCTTTTATTTTATATAATTGCTTTTCTCCAATTTTAAAGTCTAATACTAATCCTAATGGATATCCATCATATTTTAATTCTGGAATAATTTTTATACTACTATTGGGAATATAATTTGTTTCTTTGTTTTCTTCAATAGATGTTTCTTCTTCACTACCATCAAAATTATTTATAAAATTATTAAATTGTTCTTGTTCTTCCTCTTTTTTCAATCTTTTTATAGCTTCTATTGTTTGTTTTTCATATCTATCATCTTGGCAAAACTCTAAAATACAAGCAAGAGTATGTTCACATATATGTGAAGAATAATAATTACATTGGCAATGATATGTATCTATATCTTTATTTGAAATATCTATCGTAAAATTAACATTTACACTTCTATATGTTCGTCTTTCTATAACTCTTGCATAAACATATATATATTCATAATTCCAACCCAACTGAAATTTTTCTATTACTATATTGTCATTTTTTAAAATATCATTTGCTTTTTTATTAGTATCTTTTCCTGCTTCTTTTAATAATCTTTGTAGGTTTTCCTCTCTTATTAACATTATATTTCCCCTTCTTTTACTATATCTCTGCTTTTTCTATTTTGGTCTTTAAGTTATCTTCTAATAATCTTTCTGCTATTTCATTAAAATTATTGTCTAAATCTGTTAAAAATATTTTATATTCTTTATTACTTTCATCATTTTGTATATTATTATCTTTTATATATTTCTTTAGAAATTCTGCAACTTTTGTACCTGTGTTAATTATTTCTGTATTACCTTTTAATTCTTTTCTTATTAATTTTTCAAATAAAGGGTAATGTGTACATCCTAATATTAATTTATCTATATTTTTAAAGCATTTCATGTATTCTTTTATTGTATATTCTGCTACTTTGTTACTTATCCAACCTTGTTCTGCCATTGTTGCTAATAATGGTGCTTCTTCATTTATTATTTCGACATTTCTCACTTCTTCTTTTATTTTCTTCTCCCATTGTCCACTTTTTATTGTTCCTGATGTTGCAATTACTCCTATTCTTTCTTTCTCATTATTTACATTTTCTTTTATGTATTTTACTGTTGGCTCTATTATTCCTATTATTGGAATATTAAATTCTTCTTTTAAAATTTCTAAGCTTTGGCTAGTTGCAGTTCCACATGCTATTATAATTAACTTGACATTTTTAGATATTAAAAACTTAACACATTGTCTTGAAATCTCTATTATAGTATCTTTAGATTTTGAACCATATGGAAACCTTTTAGTATCTCCTAAGTAAATTATCTCTTCATTTGGAAGTAATTTTTTTACTTCTTTTAAGACTGTAATTCCTCCAATCCCAGAATCGAACATTCCAATTGCTCTATTATCCATTTAATTATTATCCTTTCTTAAAATAGTCTTAATTATTAATTTTATCTACTAATTCTAACCATGCCTTGTCTCTATGTGTTAAACCTAATTCTTCTTCTGTTAAATCATTTATAACTCTATCTAATCCATCTGGTTTTAATATTGGTCCATATGTTAATTTTCCCATAGTTCCTGGTGTTCTTACAATTTTTCCTCTTGTTTCTCCTCTACAAGAGACTACCTCTCCATTTCTTAAAATTGCAGTTAATACACATGCAAATGTTGCTCCTCTTTTTTCATCTGGTACATCTTTTAGTTCTGTTAATAATTTATTTATACATTTTATTTGTGGTGCATGGTCTCCTGCATATCTTGCAGTATGTACTCCCGGTCTTCCGTCTAAAGCATCAACGAAAAGACCTGCATCATCTGTAACTATTATTTCATTTATATTATTCTTATCACAGAATTCTTTTATGGCTTTTGCTTTTATTAAAGAGTTTTCTTCTATTGTTTCTCCATTTTCTATAATATCTTCATTAAATCCTATGTCTTTTAATGAAATAAATTCTATGTCTATTTTTTTGTATTCCATAAATCCTTTGACTTGGTCGATTTTTCCTTGGTTTGTTGTTCCAAATATTACTTTCATTTTTTCTTCCCTTTCTTATTCATTAAGTAAATATTTTATCATAAATTACAATTTTAAGCAATATTTTTCGTCTCATTTTAGTATAAAAAATAAGAAAAATCGTTGATTTTTCTTTCTAAGAGTTGCTAACGCAAC
>CAOKMR010000077.1 GCA_948469815.1 uncultured Clostridiaceae bacterium
ATTGTGATTTTATATAATAAAATCACACATACAAACCCCAATTTATATATTAGAATATATATGAATAATTAAAAGGCTACCATATCGTTTGATTTGGTAACCCTTTTTAAATCTCATTAGCAAGTTCTATTGCTGTTTCTTGCAAAAAACTTACTAATGCCTTATAGTCGAATACATCACCAGTATATTCTGTATTTTTGGTGAAATATTCAACTGTTTCTTTTTTCCATGGTTTCTCCTGCCTATTATCGTATACAGGCATACCTGTATTAGGCAGAACACTTGGCATATTAAAGATGGTTTCCATGGATACATAACCATCTTTAATTAGCATTTGATTTATTTCATCAAATGCTTTATAATAAATCCCTCCTGGCTTAAAAAATGGCTCTGGATACCATTCTAAACCATTCCGTGGATTTATTATTGTCATTGTCGGCTCATACCATATAAAACTAGGTATCAAAAAGCCTTCAATGAACTTCTCATCTAGGTATAGATGAGAGTACATCCCCAACTTAATGGGGTTTTCTTTTTTTAATAATTCACTTTCTACCCGCTTCATATCAGGTATGAATAAACCTTTTACTGAAGCTTTTTTTCGGTAGTGCGAAAGAGCTTTATCTTCCGCAGATAAGTCAGGAATTAAATTTCCTGACAAAAATTCTTTTTTACTAAGAGGCATTTCTAATATCCGATACACCATCTCAGCAAATGCCATATGGCAAATTGTTCCTGGCATATCTATGCCTCCTTTCTTTTTTATCCCTTTACCAAGGGATATTTTACTTTCTCTCACATTAATATTATATAATTTATTGAGTTTTATGTCAATTGTTTTTTTATTGTTGTTTATGTAATTACAGTATTAACCTTGCTTTAATTACTTTTGCAATATTTAAGAACTTCTGGATTAATCGTTACAATTCACAGCTATCCTAACATAAAAATTTGTGTTTGTAGGGATGATAATATATTTTAAAATTATAATTACATGTGTAGGGGCACGGCGCACCGTGCCCAAATAGATAATTACAATTTTATGTAATTTTAATATTAAACGATATATCCTATAATTTTATTGTTATGTTAAATGTTATAATTTTTGCCTATATCAATGGGCACGGTGCGCCGTGCCCCTACAGATAAATGCATATTTTATATCAACACAATATTAAAATATATATTTTTAAAATCATCCCTACAACCCCCAATTTATATATTAGAACTGTGAATTGTAACGATTAATCTTTTTGTTTGTTACAGACATATTCTAATGTTTCATTAATTGAACTATTTAAAATGCCTCCAACCTATTACATTTTTTCTCTATTAATAATTTTATCAATTGCTTTCATCGCATTGTTATAATTTTCTTAATATTATATAGCTTCCTCAAAAGTCAATATTTTAAACTTATAAAATTTAGATTTCATAGGAAAACGTGGCGCAAATACATCTGCGCCACTTGCTCTAAATTTCACACCACTTATGTTGTCTTGCCTTCCAAACTATGTCATAGGCAACTCGCGTAGCCTCATTCTCCATTGCTCTGTTTATATCATCCTTTATTCCGTCCTCATCTACACAAGCATTATTATCCAGAATAGGTATCTCCTCATTATCGATCCAGAGTATTTCCGTTTTTTTTACAAGTTCTATCGGATCCACTTTTGCTACATAATTTCCGATCACCTGAACCAAAACATTTCCCTTTACTGTTACTGGCTCATTAAACTCATCAAAGTTAAATGTAATAGTAATCTCTGTAGATACTATCCCTTCTTAAAGACTTAATAATTGTGGTTTCTGGTATACATTTTTTATTTTCATATACTGTATCCTCCTATTGCTGTGGCTTTTAGCCGTTTTATGTTACCTTTTATATTTTACACTATTTTACATAATTTGTTAAATGGAAATTATTCTTAATAATTTTATGTAATTATGGCATCGTAATCCATATTTGCATAAAAGTAGGATTATTTTTGAAAAATTGGACGGAGATTAAATTTAGAATTTAATCTCCGTCCCTGATTTAGTATATAGGTTTAGCTTATGCTAATTCTACTACTGCTCCAGCTTCTACAAATTTAGCTTTAATTTCTTCTGCTTCTGCTTTTGCAACATTTTCTTTAATTGTTTTTGGAGCTCCATCTACTAAGTCTTTAGCTTCTTTTAATCCTAATCCTGTTGCGTCTCTAACTACTTTGATTACTTGGATTTTGTTTGCTCCTGCTTCTTTTAATACTATATTGAATTCTGTTTTCTCTTCAGCTGCTGCTCCAGCACCAGCTCCTGCTCCTGCTGCAGGTGCTGCAGCTGCTACTGCAGATACTCCATATTTTTCTTCTATTCCTTTAACTAGTTCTGATAATTCAACTACTGTTAAAGTATCAATTTCTTCTAACATTTTATCTGTTTTTTCACTCATTTTTAAATCCTCCTAAATTTTTATTTCTCAATTTGGTTTAAGTTAACCTTTTTATTTTTAAGTTATATATAATTTTTTTGTTTTATGGGTATAGTGGTGTCATTTCTAACGGGTATTCCCTCAAACGATGCCCCTACACTATGCAACTTCTTTTTGAAGGCGTACTTGATCAAGTGCAACAGCGAATTTTGATATTGTTCCAAGTAAGCCACCAGCTAACATTCCTATTAATGTTTCTCTTGATGGTAGTTTTGCTAGTGTTATTATTTCTTCTGCTGTCATTACTTTTCCTTCTACTACTCCACCTTTGATTTTGTAAAAGTCATGCTCTTTTGTATATTCATATATTGCTTTTGCAGGTTCTAAGTATTCTTCGTGTCCTATTATTATTGCTAGAGGTCCTTCTACTTCTATTCCTTCTATTCCACATTTTTCTAATGCTCTTCTTGTTATGTTGTTTTTGGTTATTTTGTATTCAGAGTTGCTTTTTCTTAGTTTTGCTCTTAGTTCTGTTACGTCTTCTACATTTATTCCTCTATATTCTGCTAATAATATTAGTTTTGCGTCTTTCATTTTTTCTGCTAAAGCATTTACTTCTTCTTCTTTTTGGTTTATTATTTTTGCATTTGCCATTTTTTCACCTCCCCATTATAATGAATAATTAATAGTGAATAATGAATAATTTAATTGTTCATTATTAATTTATAATTTAAAACCGTCTTATGTTGACATGAGACATAAGACGGTTTATTACCGCTTTATACCTCGGTAGGGTTTATTTTTGTACCTACTGTCTTTGGCATAATATTTAGTTTTATATATTTTCAATATTTATATTATTTTTGATCTATGCTTATTGATGGTCCCATTGTTGTTGTTACATATACACTTTTGATGTATTGTCCTTTTGCTGCTGATGGTTTTGCTTTTATTATTGCATCCATTACTGTATTATAGTTTTCTAATAGTTTGTCAGTTCCAAATGATACTTTTCCAAATCCTAAGTGTATTATGTTTGTTTTGTCTAGTCTATATTCTACTTTACCAGATTTGATTTCTGCTATTGCTTTTGCTACATCCATTGTTACTGTTCCAGATTTAGGATTTGGCATTAATCCTTTTGGTCCTAATACTTTTCCTAATCTTCCTACAACTCCCATCATGTCAGGTGTTGCAACGATTACATCATAGTCAAACCAGTTTTCTTTTTCTATTTTTGGTATTAGTTCTTCTGCTCCTACAAAGTCTGCTCCTGCTTTTTCTGCTTCTTCTGCTTTTGGTCCTTTTGCAAATACTAATACTTTTACTGATTTTCCTGTTCCATTTGGTAATACTACTGTTCCTCTAACTTGTTGATCTGCATGCTTTGAGTCTACTCCTAGTCTTACATGTAATTCAACTGTTTCATCAAATTTTGTTTTTGGTAGTTTTTCCATTACCTCGAATGCTTCTTTTGCTTCATAAGCTTTATTTGTATCAATTAGCTTTATTGCTTCTCTGTATCTTTTTCCTCTTTTCATTTTTACCTCCTTTGGTTTTAACGAATGTTTTTTACATTCTCCCAATTTCTTTATATTATATATATTGTAAACGAAGCAAAAGTGGTATATTGCTAGGAAAGCGAATAAAAAATCTTGAAACTATACTGGTGTATGTTGAAAGATTTTTTGTGATGCTTGACAACGCAAGATGCCACTTTTCCTTCGGTTTAGTCAGTAACGACTACACCCATTGAACGAGCAGTCCCTGCTACCATATTCATAGCTGACTCTATTGAAGCTGCATTTAAGTCTTCCATTTTTTGTTCTGCTATTTGTTTTACTTGTTCTTTTGTTATTTTTGCTACTTTTTCTTTGTTAGGTTTTCCTGAACCTTTTTCTATTTTTATTGCTTTTTTTATTAATACAGCAACTGGTGGAACTTTTGTTATGAATGTGAATGATTTGTCTTTATATACTGTTATTACTACTGGTATTGTCATTCCTGGTTGATTTGCTGTTTTGTCATTGAATTCTTTTACGAATTGCATGATGTTTACTCCACTTGAACCTAAGGCTGGACCTACTGGTGGAGCTGGTGTTGCCTTTCCTGCTTCTATTTGTAATTTTATAACATTTGTGATTTCTTTTTGTGCCATTTCTTCTTGCACCTCCTTTTAATGATTTATGTTCTATAATTATTAAAGATATATTTTGTGTTATATCAAGTTAACTCTATTTAGACTTTTTGGACTTGAGAAAATTCTAGTTCTACTGGTGTTTCTCTTCCGAACATTGAAACTATAACTTTAACTTTTCCTTTTTCTTTGTTGATTTCTTCAACAGTTCCTACAAATCCTTCCAATGCTCCACCTATAATTTTTACAGAGTCTTTTATGTTATAGTCTACATTAACTGGAACTTCCTCAAATCCCATTGCTCTAATTTCATCGTCTGTAAGTGGTATTGGGTTAGTTCCTGAACCAACGAAACCTGTAACTCCTCTTGTATTTCTTACAATATACCATGTAGAATCTGTTACTATCATTTTAATTAATACATATCCTGGGAAAACTTTTTTTAATTTTGTTTCTCTTTTTCCTTCTTTGATTTCAATTTGTTCTTCCATTGGTACAATTATTTCAAAAAAGTAATCTTCAAGTTCTCTATTTTTTACAGTTTTTTCTAAGTCTGTTTTTACTTTGTTTTCATATCCTGAATATGTATGTATTACATACCATCTTGGTATTAAGTCTTCGTTTTGATAGGACATTATTAGGCCTCCTTAATATTATTGTTGCTCTGATGTTTGATTATTTTCTTCTGATTCTTGCTTGTTTTCATCATTATTAGAGTCTGATTCTTGATTACTTTCTTCGTTATTATTTTCTTCTTCTTTATTTTCTTCTGAGTTTTCTTCATTTTCATCAACATTTGCAGAAATTGAGTCTTGTACTTTATGTTTTACTTTGTTTATTCCATATGTATTTAAAGCTTCAAATGCTAAATCTAATATTAGAACTATTACAGTAGTAACTAAAACCATCGCAATAACAACAAGTGTATTATTTGTTAGTTGTTTTTTTGTTGGCCAAATAACTTTCTTTAATTCAGCTTTAAAATCTTTCCAAAAATGTTTTTGTTTTTTATTCTCTTTTTCCTTTTCTTGTTTTGCCACCTTTTGTACCTCCTAAAAGTTATTTTATTTAGTTTCTTTATGTGTAGTACGTTTTTTGCAGAATTTACAATATTTAATTATTTCTAATCTGTCTGCATTGTTTCTCTTATTTTTTGATGTCATATAATTTCTTCTTTTACACTCTGTACATTCTAATGTGATACTTTCTCTTGGTCCTTTTGCTGCCATTTAAATACACCTCCGTAATTTCTTGCTTTTATTTTAAATCTTTTAACGATGTGATGCGTATAAAAGGAAACGGGTAAATTTTTCCACGTTTCGCCACGTTTGCATATTCTATCATAGTTTATCGTACATGTCAATATGTTAATGACAAAAAAGTCGAAACTTTTTAAGCCTCTGTTGCTTTTAATTTACATTTTTATAATAATATCGCATATTTTTGTTTTTTGCTGTAAATAATATGTTTAAAATATTTTTTAATGGAGGTTGTTATGGATAATTTTGAAACGCCTAAACAATATCAAGATTATGTAGATAAAAAGTCACCCAATTCTCCAATATTGAAGAATTGCATATGTGCCTTTTTGGTTGGTGGTATTATTTGTTGTATAGGTCAAGTAATTTTAGATATTTGTAAGGCAAGGGGATTAAGTGTTGAACTTTCTGGAACTGTATGTTCCATCGTTTTAATTGGTTTGAGTGCTTTTCTTACTGGTCTTAATGTATTTAATAAAATAGGTAAGTTTGCTGGTGCAGGTTCTTTAATTCCTATTACTGGATTTGCTAATTCTATTGTATCACCAGCTATGGAGTACAAGTCTGAAGGATATATAATGGGTGTTGGTGCAAAGATGTTTACAGTTGCAGGTCCTGTTCTTGTTTATGGTATATCTACATCTATATTGGTAGGGCTTGTGTATTTTATATTAATGTAAAATTGAAAAATAATCATCATTTGGCGTTGTTAGACTTCAATTGAAATCAAATCAACGTACCGTTGTACGCCTCATTGATTTCAATCTTGTCTGCCTAGCCAAATAACGATTCTTTTCCAATTTAATTCTAATAATGATAAGTAATAATTTAAAAATTTTTGAAAGGAATGAATTTATGTATGCAAAAATTAGGAAAACAAACTATAAAATTTGATACTCCTCCTACTATTACATCTACTGCTTGTATCGTTGGTCCTAAGGAGTCTGATGGCCCTTTGGCATCATATTTCGATAAGTGTTTAGATGATGAGTTTTGGGGAGAAGAAACTTGGGAAAAAGCTGAAAGTAAAATTATAAAAGAAACTGTTAGTTTAGCTGTTTCTAAATCAAATATTGCTAGTCAAAATATTGATTATTGCTTTGCTGGAGATCTACTTAATCAGTGTATTTCTTCTAGCTTTGGTTTAAGAGAATTAAATATTCCATTTTTTGGAGTGTTTGGTGCTTGCTCTACCTTTGTTGAGTCTATGTCTTTGGGTAGTGTATTTATTGATGGTGGTGCTGCTGAAAATGTATTATGTGCAACTTCTAGTCATTTCTGTAGTGCAGAAAAACAATTTAGATTTCCACTAGAATTAGGAAACCAAAGACCTCCTACTTCTCAATGGACAGTTACAGGTTCTGGTGCAGCTGTTCTTTCAAAGTCTGGTAATGGTCCATATATCACTCATATAACTCCTGGTAAGATTGTAGACCTTGGTATAAAAGATGCTAATAATATGGGCGCAGCTATGGCTCCAGCAGCTGTTGATACCCTTCTTACTCATTTTCAGGATACTGGACGTGCTCCTAGTTATTATGATTTGATATTGACTGGAGATTTGGGTCATATTGGTAAAGAAATTACTATAGATATGATGAAAACTCATGGATATAATATTAAGTCAAATTATAATGATTGTGGTGTTTTAATCTTTGATAAAGAGGCTCAAGATACTCACTCTGGTGGTAGTGGTTGTGCTTGTTGTGGAACTGTTTTTTCTAGTTATGTTTTTAAACAATTACAACAGAAAAAAGTGCAAAAGGTTTTACTTGTTGCAACTGGTGCTCTTACAAATTCTACATCTGCTCAACAGGGTGAAACTATTCCTGGAATTGCACATGCAGTTTCTATAGAATTATAGAAAATATGTATCATCATATATTTGTCTGTAAGGGCACATTGCAATGTGCCCATTGAATTTAAAAAATAATTTATAGAAAAGGAGAATATACTATGTCAGAATTTTTTAGTAATATAGATTTTATGCAATATTTATGGTGTTTTATCATTGGTGGTGTTCTGTGTATAATTGCACAAATTCTTATTGATAAAACTAAACTTACTCCTGCTAGAATTTTAGTATTATATGTAACAGTTGGTGCTATTTTAGGTGGTCTAGGGTTATATAAATATTTAGTAGATTTTGCTGGAGCTGGTGCAACTGTTCCTTTAACTGGATTTGGTTATAATTTGGCTAAAGGTGCAATAGAAGGGGTAAAAGATGCTGGTATTATTGGTGCTTTTACTGGTGGTGTGAAAGCAGCAGCAGGTGGAATTGCAGCAGCTGTGTTCTTTGGATATATAGCTTCTCTAATTTCAAAACCAAAAATAAAGAAGCAATAATATATACGAAAAGACCTGCCCTAAGGCAGGTTTTTAGTGACAGACATTCACAATTTTAAAATTGCCACAATGAACAAAAACAGTAAATTTAGTTTTTATAGTAGCTATCCTAATATAAAATTGGGGGTTGTATGTGTGATTTTATTGTATAAAATCACAATGAATAATTAATAATGAATGGTTAATGATGAATAATATCGTAG
>CAOKMR010000078.1 GCA_948469815.1 uncultured Clostridiaceae bacterium
GGATTTATTACAAGTTATAAAAAGAAATACGGAGAACTAGAAGAAACAAAGAAAGCAGAACAAGCTGAAGATGACTTAATAAACTTTATGAAAAAATTTATTAAAGATGAAAACACTATGAAGGAATTATTTGAGAAAATAAATAAATTTGAAGGGTATGCATTAGATGAAATGTGTTTTTGGCATAAACCATATTATAAATTAGGATTTATAGATGGAATGAAATTAAAAAAAGAAATAAGAGAAGGAAAAGTAATAGAAAACACATTAAATGATAGTATTATCTTACAAAATATAAATGAAATATCAGATTATTTTGAAGAACAAAAATACAGAAATTTAAAGAAAAATGAGGAATACAATAAAATTAGATACAAAATAGAAAAAATAAAAGAGAAATTTCCTAAAGTAAGAAAATTCTTTGAAGATAACGAAATAGAACAGTTTACGAAAGAAGAAATGAAAGCAATTTTAGATATAACAGAATTGCAAGACGACAGAGCTATGTATGAGGAAGAGGAAATGTTTAAAATAGGATTACGAGAGGGAAAGGCTTTGTAGGGTGGAGAAAATGGAAAAAAGAGAATATACAGTAAATGAAATATTTGAAAATCAAATTTTGAATGAAATATATGAAACAAGAGGAGAAGGACTAGAATGCTTTTATATAAAAATGTATGGAGAGCCAGAAGAAATAAAAGAAACAAAACAAACTAAAAAGGAATTAGAAAACTTAATGTATGAGTTAGTAAAAGGTAAGGAAAAACAAAAACAATTATGGCTAAAATTAGACAGATTTGAGGGTGCTATGGCTGGAGAAAGTAGTTTTTGGAATAAACAATATTATAAATTAGGTTTTTTAGATAGAATATATTTGAAAAAGGAAATAGCAGATAATAAGAGAAAATTTGTAGCAAACAATACATGGGATTTAGAAGATACATTAATTTACAAGAGTATATGCTTTATAAAAGAAATATTAGGTGCAAATCTTTGGAATATAAAAAAATATAAAGAGATAGTACACAAAATGAGTAAAATAAAAGAAGAATATCCCAATGTAATGAATTTTATAGAAAGAAGTAAAATAGTAGAATTAAATAAAAAGGAAGTAAAAGCATTAAGAAAATATTTAAGTTTAGCAGATGATATGCAAGATATAGAATTAGTAGAAACTTTTAAATTAGGACTTAAAGATAGCAGTTTATTATAAAATAAAAAAATAAGAGATGTTGAAAAAATATATCTCTTATTTGTGTTTTTTCTTAAAATTTGTGATATAATGTGAAAAAATAAAGGAGTAAAGATGTTATTAGAAAAGGTTTTAATTAGTACAGATAAGTATCTTAATTCTAAAAATAAAAGTGATAGAAAAAAAATAGGGCAATTTTTCACTTCAAAAGAAACAGCTATATTTATGGCAGAATTAAGTAGTTATAAAAAAAGAAATATAAAAATATTGGATGCAGGAGCAGGAACAGGAATTTTAAGTATAGCATTATTAGAAAAGTTAGAAAAAGAAGAAACTATACAAAATATAGAAATAGATTTATATGAGAATGATTTAGAAATTATACCAATATTAGAAGAAAATATGATAGACATCAAAAAGAAAGTAAGTAAACTAACAAAATATAATATTATCAAAGAAAATTTTATATTAAGTAATAATGAAACAAGTTATGATATTATAATAAGTAATCCACCATATAAAAAAATAGGAAAGAATGACATTGAAGCAAAAGAAATGAGCGAAGTAATATATGGACAACCTAACTTATATTTTCTATTTATGACAAAAGCTATGAGATTACTAACTAATAATGGAGAAATGATATTTATAGTACCTAGATCGTGGACATCAGGAGTATATTTTAAAAAATTTAGGCAAGTATTTTTAGATAATGTTAGAATTAATAATATACATTTATTTATTAGTAGAGATAAAGTATTTAATAAAGAAAATGTATTGCAAGAAACTATGATTTTAAAAGCTATAAAGACTAAAGAAATAAAGAACACAATTCATATAACACAGTCATATAGTAATGAAGATTTTGAAAAAGTGAAATCTTATAATATTGATTATAATGTATGTATAGAAAGCGAGAATGAAAGGTATGTATATTTACCAATAGATAATAATGATATTGAAGTGTTAGAAACAATAAAATCATTTCATACTAAATTAGAAGATATAGGATTGAAACTGAAAACAGGTTTAACTGTTGATTTTAGGAATGAAGAATATTTAACAAACAATGAATCAAACAATAGTGTTCCTCTTTTTTCATCTATTCATTTCAATAAAGGACTTATAAAATTCCCAAGTAAAGAAGATGAACTGCAGTATGTAAGTAAAGATAATACAGCTTTACTACAAAAAAATACTAATTCATTATTTATAAAACGATTTAGCAGTAAAGAAGAAAAAAGAAGAATACAACCTGTTATGTTTTTCAAAAAGGATTTTGCGAACTATGACTATATATCTACTGAAAATCATATTAACTTTATTGGAAGTATTGATAAAAAAGATATAAACGAAGATGTTATATATGGACTATATGGAATTTATAATAGTACATTATATGATAAATACTATAGAATATTAAATGGTTCAACTCAAGTAAATGCAACAGAAATAAATAATATACCAATACCAAATGAAAAAATTATAAAAGATATAGGAAAAAAATTACAAGAAAAAGTAAAAATAACAACTGAAATATGTGACAATGTTTTATTGGAGGCGATTAGTAATGAATAAATTAGATGAGGCAAGAGAAATATTAAAAGAAATAGGAATGCCAAAAGCACAACAATCAGATTTATGTGCATACACTTTATTAGCTTTATTACAATTAGAAGAAAATCAAAAATGGAACAAAGCAACTAATGAATATATTAGAATACACGATATTATGGAATTTATAAAAGAAAAATATAATATTGTATATGCTGAAAATAGTAGGGAAACATTTAGAAAACAAGCACTACATCATTTTAGAAATGCAACTATAATTGAAGATAATGTAAAACCGACAAATAGTCCTAATTATAGATATAGAGTAACGATAGAAGCTTTAAAATTGATTAAAAGCTATAAAACAACAAAGTGGGAAAGTGAAAAAGAAAGATATTTAAAAAATCACGAAAAACTAATAAGTATTTATGAAAATAAAAGAAAACTTACAAAAATGCCTATAATAATAAATGGAGAAAAATTTGATTTTAGCACAGGAAAGCATAATGAGTTACAGAAATCTATAATAGAAGAATTTGCCTCAAGATTTGCACAAAATAGTATAGTGTTATATGTTGGAGATACTAAAGATAAAGATTTATATAAAGACAATGAACTATTAAAAAAATTGAAAATATCAATGGGAGAACACGAAAAATTGCCAGATGTTATTTTATATCAAGAAGACAAAAAATGGGTTTATTTTATTGAAGCAGTTACGAGTGTCGGTCCGATAAGTCCAAAGAGAATATTGGAAATAAATGAGATGACAAAGGAATGTAATTTAGGAAAAATATTTGTTACTGCATTTATAGATATGAAAACATTTAAAAAATTTGCAGGAGATTTAGCTTGGGAAACAGAAGTATGGTTAAGTGAAATGCCAGATCATATGATACATTTAAACGGAGATAAATTTGTTGGACCAAGAATATAGACGAAAAAATGATAAAGAAAATAGGAGGAAGTAATGAAAATATTAGTAACTAGACACGGACAAACGGATTGGAATCTTGATAAAAAGGTACAAGGAAAAGCAGATATTGAATTAAATGAAAAAGGAAGACAACAGGCTGAAGAAACAAAAAAGTTGTTAGACTATAAAGATATTGATTTAATAATATGTTCTCCACTAATTAGAGCTAGACAAACAGCAGAAATAATAAATAAAGAGAGGAATATTCCAATAATATTTGAGGATGGAATATCTGAGAGAAATTTTGGAGAATTTGAAGGACATTCTACGAGTGAGTTTGATTTTGAAGCATTTTGGAGTTATCAAAAAAATTTAAAATATGAAACAGCAGAAAATATTAGAGATTTTTTTGAAAGAGTGTATAGCTGTATAAAAAAGATACAATTAGAACATAAAAGCAAAAAAATATTAATAGTTTCACATGGAGGTGTAAGCATTCCAATTCAATGTTATTTTGATGGGATACCAAATCAAGAGACACTTTTACCTTTAGCAATAGGAAATTGTCAAGTGATAGAATATGATACAGAAAAAGTGAAAGATAATGACTATGAAAGATAATATTTGCATATATTAAAATAGAATATACAAGTAGAGATATTAAGAAATTAGTATCTCTTTTTTGTGTCTAATTATATTTTAAATCTAAATTTTCATTAAAAATTTTTTTAAAAATGTCCCATTTTTCATTTCTCAATCGCTGTTATAGATAAGAGAGAAAATCTCATATATAAAAATTCAAAAAAATAAAATTTTAAAAAAAAAAGGTTAAGTTTTTCATTTTTCAATCGCTGTTATAAGTAAGAGATTTAAAATCACATATATAAAAATAAAATTTTTTTGAAAAAAACATAACCTTTTTAACTTTTCAAACGCTGTTATATATGAGAGGGAAAATCTCGAAAAATTAAAGAACATTGAAAATTGAATAGCAATTCATTAGATACAGTCCTTTGATTACTTGAGCTAGTAATAAAATCTATTACTTAAATATTAGTTTGCAACTAATAAGGCGAAGATAAGTGTAAGAGGAAAGAAACTTTTGTATAGTCATAGAACGAGCGTTAAAAGCGTCCCACGCAATGAATACAAGCCTGTAAAACGGGTAGGTGAAAATCCTATGAGATGTAAGCAAAACATCTGTCTAATGAATTATTGGAAAAGGTATAAAGATAAAATATACCAATAACTATCAAAGAAAATTAAATGGTAGTGTTTTTATCAATCACTTAAAGGAGATGGTAACATTGATTGAGAAAGTTTTAACAAATAACAGTGAAAAAGTAGATAAAAAATTACTCCAATATACACTACAATTAAGAGCATTAAATCATTTGAAAAAAAATAATAAAATAGATGAAATAGTATATAAAACAACAAAAGCTAAAATAAACAAAAATTCACACATTTGAAAACAAGAAGATAAAAATATAATGTGTTAGTGGTTAAAAATTGGAAAAGGAGGTATGAATGAATGTAACTTTAATAAAAAAAGTAGATGGACGAATAAATCGTACAACTGGTTTAAAGGTTACAACAGGATTAAGAGTAACAGCATATTGTAGAGTAAGTACAGATGATGAAGACCAAAAAAACAGTTATGAATCGCAAAAAGCATATTACAAAGAAAAAATAACCTCTAATCTAGAATGGAGGTATATAGAAATTTATGCAGATGAGGCAATTTCTGGTACATTAGACTATAAGAGAAATGATTTTATGAGAATGATACAGGATGCTTTAGATGATAAATTTGATATGATAATGACAAAATCAATATCAAGATTTGCAAGAAATACAGTAGATACTCTAAAATACGTAAGAATGTTAAAAGAGCATAATGTAGCTGTATTTTTTGAAGAAGAAGGAATAAATACATTAGAAATGTCAGGAGAATTACTATTAACAATATTAAGTTCAGTAGCACAACAAGAAAGCGAAAATACATCTACACACGTAAAATTAGGACTAAAAATGAAAAAGGAACGAGGAGAACTAATTGGCTTTGGTGGTTGTTTAGGTTATACTTATAATCCAGAAGATAACACTTTAACTATAAATGAACAAGAGGCAGAAATTGTTAGACTAATTTATGAAAAATATTTAGAGGGATTTGGAGCAGAAAGTATATCAAGACAATTAACTAAAATGGGAATAAAAACACCAAAAGGAAAAGACGTATGGTGTGAAACTACTGTAAGAAAAATATTGAAAAATGAAAAATACAAGGGAGATGTACTACAAGGAAAAACATTCACAATAGACCCAATTAGTCATAAAAGGTTATCTAATATGGGAGAAGAAGATAAATATTATATTTCTAATCATCACGAGCCAATAATTGATGAAGAAACATTTGAAAAAGTGCAACAAATAATGAAAGAAAGAAACGGAGGAAGGTCAGCAAGTAGGAAAGTTGGAAATGTAGGAAGAAAATACCCAATGAGTAATAGAATTAGATGTGGATTTTGTGGAAGTACATTTACAAGAAGAAGTTTATATACAACAGCAAATCCAAAACCTGCTTGGCTATGTCAAACAGCAAGTAAACTAGGAAAAGAATTTTGCAATAAATGTAAAATAATGAGAGCAGATGTATTAGAAAAATCATTTGTAGACGCATATAAACTATTATGCAATGATAATAAATTATTAGTAGACAATTTCCTAAATAATATATCAAGTGTAATGAAAAGTAATTCTCCAAAAGATAATATAAAGAAATTAGAAATACAAAAAGAAGAATTAAAAAATAAATGCAATAAGTTATTAGATTATATGCTAGATGGAACAATTACAAAAGATACTTATACAGAAAAGAAAGATGAGTGTTTATCAAAAATAAAAGAAATAGACATTAAAATAACAGAAATTCAAGCGAATATGGAAGATGATGACAGCGTAGAAAGAGGAATAAAGAAATTAAGAAAAGTTTTTGATACTAATGCTATTATGGAAGAATTTGATATAGATGTCTTTGATACACTTGTTGACTATATTATTGTAGGAGGGTATAATGAAAGTGGCAGAGCAGACCCATATATGTTAAGATATATTGTAAAAACTCGTTCAAATATGTTTAAGAAAGAAAAAGATGTTTCAAAAGAGCATATAGTGGAACTAAACAAATTAACACAAGATTATAGAAATATAGTGTTATTAGATTTTATAGACCAACAAAATTTTATAGCTTATGATAGGGATAAAGAGGGAAACTTTAAAAAGAAAACAATAAAAAAAGTTAGAGTTAGGGTAGAATGTGATATGAGTAATGAAAATTAGCAACCTTACAACAACGCCTACTCCATATTAAGACTACCTTACACTCAGACCCACACCACACATGTGGAGTGTGTAGCAGTGCTACAACTAAAGCAAGACATATAATACTTAATTTTGATATGATTTCGGAGATTATAACTTTTGAGGAAAAAGGTAAATTTGGGAAGGAAAAACATCAAAATTTAGGTGTGAAAGTTAAAGTAGTTGCCTAAGTGGTAAGTGGAAATACATAAATTGATTTTTAGAAAATCGAGAAAAGTGTTTGAAGTACTACGAAAATTGAGATTGTATCTACTGTAAGCATAACAGGTATAGATTGTGTAGGGTAGTAGATATGATGTAAAGCTAGGTATTTCAATAGATAGAAGGAATTTATTAAAATGAGTTATAGAGAATCTTTATAAAATTAGGTGTCAGTAGATATGTGCTGATGTCTATTTTTTGTTTTATACATTTGCAAAGCAATTTTAATCTCCAATAAAAATAATATCAAGAGTAAAATGAACTCACTATCGTTCGCTCTTGACATTATTTCTATTGGAGATTTTGTGGCAATTAAGCAAATGTAAGGATAAATATGTTTTGTAAATATTAGCAAAACACTATGAAAAATTGTAAAGTTGTGATATAAATTAGACATAAAGATTATTTAGAATGGAGATAGAAAATGGAAAAAGTTGTATTGATAACTGGAAGTAGTAAAGGCATTGGAAAGGCTACAGCTATAGAGTTCTCAAAAATAGGAGGGTACAAGGTAGTAATAAATTATTTAACAGATAAAGAAAATGCAGAAAAATTATCAAGTTACTTAAAACAAGAATATAAAATAGAAACATTAGTAATTAAAGCAGATGTATCAAATGAAAAACAAGTTAAAAACATGGTACAAGAAATTATAAATAAGTTTGGAAGAATAGATGTACTTGTAAATAATGCAGGAATAGCAATAGATAAAGAATTTGAAGATAGAACGGTAGAAGATTGGAAAAGAACATTAGAAGTAAATACAATAGGAACTTTTCTACTATGAAAACTAAATAACTTGCTTTCAAAAGGGCGAGAAGTTGCTGGT
>CAOKMR010000079.1 GCA_948469815.1 uncultured Clostridiaceae bacterium
AGAGTTGCGTTAGCAACTCTTAGAAAGAAAAATCAACGATTTTTCTTATTTTTTACACAAGAAATGATAGATAATGTTTTACAAGAGGGTGGTAATACAGTAAATGGCAAGTTTAGAATATATGAACAGTTTAGTAAAAGTCTATCAAGTAGTGAAAATGCAGAGTTTTTAAAAAATGAATATGGACTTGGTGGTAGAAGTGCAGACCATAATGGAATAGCAGAAGACCATAATGCAAAAGGAATAGTATTATCAACAGGACGTGGGGAAAATGAACAAATATTAAGATTAACGTGGTTACAAGTAGAAAAAAGAATAAGAGAACTTATAAGTATTGATAGATATTTAAGTGAAATAGAAAAAGATGAATATTATGATTGGTTAGATGCAAATGATAGACCACAAATAAATAATGAAATAGAAAATCAAATAAAAGATGAAGAATATGAACTCGCAGAGAGATTACATTCTTTTATAAAAGATTATGATTTTTATAGTTATATAGATAATGTTCCAATGGGAAATACAGATGAAGAAAATATAGAACTAATTAGAGCAGATATAAATGACGAATTAAATATTAAAGATTATATTGATTTTCTAAAAGCTACTATGGAAGATATAGACTATGATGAAGAGGAGGCAGTAGTAGCAAGAGCGTTATTAGTAGAATTAGAAAAAAGATTACCTTATTATGAATTTAATATTGGAGATATTGTTTATATAGGAACACAACAATATGAAATAAGAGCAGTAGATGATAACAGAGTTATTCTAATAGACACATCATTTCCATTACTTACAAAAGAAATGGAAAGAAAAGAATTTGATAGAAAAGTAAAAGAAAATCCTGCAAATGATAAATTAAGAAATGAAAAAATTATACAGAAATTAAAAACAAACGAAGAAAAATATACGAAACAAAATAAAGCAGTAGATTATTATGTAGGAAAAACAGTTTATTTAGAATCTGACAAGAAATTTAAGATAAATAAAATAGATAATGATAAAAACATTATAGAATTGTTAGATTTACAATTAGCGACTTTTATGCCTATATTTAGAGAAGAAAGTATAGAAAACTTTGAAAGACTATATTATGAAAATCCATTAAATAATATAGAAAAGGAACAAGTAACTGTTAATGATAAATCAAAAGAACAAAAGGAAACAACAGAAACTACTGTGCAGACACCTGTATCACAAGAAAAAGTTATACCAAATGTAAAAAGAAAACGAAGAAACAAAATTGAATATTTTGATTTACACCCAGAAATTCCTTTAAAAGATAGAAATAATTATAAAATTATAGACAATGCATTAGGAGAGGGAACAAAAAAGGAAAAATATAAAAGAAATATAGAGGCAATAAAGGTATTAGAAAAATGTGAACAAGAAAACAGATATGCAACTATGGCAGAACAAGAAATATTAAGTCAATATGTAGGTTGGGGAGGAATACCAGAGGCATTTGATAAAAACAATGATGATTGGACTAAAGAATATAATGAGCTTTCTTCTTTACTTACTGAAAAAGAATATAAAGAGGCAAAACAATCTACTTTGACATCATTTTACACACCACCTATTGTTATAAACGCAATTTATAAAGCACTTGCAAAAATGGGATTATCACAAGGCAATATTTTAGAGCCAAGTTGTGGAATAGGTAATTTTATGGGAATGTTACCAGAAGAATTAAAAAAATGTAAAATGTATGGAATTGAAATAGATTGAAATAGATGGTATATCAGGAAGAATAGCAAGACAGTTATATCAAAAAAATACAATAGCAGTAAAAGGTTTTGAAGAAATAGAGTTACCAGATTCATTTTTTGATGTTGCAGTAGGCAATGTACCTTTTGGAGATTATAAATTATATGATAAAAGATATGATAAAAACAAATTTCAAGTTCACGATTATTTCTTTGCAAAAGCATTAGATAAAGTAAGACCAAACGGAGTAATAGCATTTATTACAAGCAGAGGAACAATGGACAAAGAAAATGAAGATATAAGAAGATATATATGTCAAAGAGCAGAATTAATAGGTGCAATTAGATTACCAAATAATACGTTTAAAAAGAATGCGGGAACAGAGGTAACATCAGATATTATATTCCTAAAGAAAAGAGATAAAATAACCGATATTGAGGACGATTGGGTAGAACTTGCTGAAAGTGAAGATGGAATACGAATGAATAAATATTTTGTAGAACACCCAGAAATGATTTTAGGAAAAATGGAGATGACATCAGGTAGATTTGGGCTAATTCCAACTTGTACGCCTTATGAAATACCTTTAGAAAATTTATTAGACCAAGCAATAATAAATATAAATTCTGAAATAGAAGATTACCAAATAGACTTAGAAGATGAAGAGGAAAAGAGTATTCCAGCAGACCCAAGCGTACGAAACTTTTCATATACAATAGTTGATAATCAAATATATTATAGAGAAAACAGTAGAATGTATTTGCAAGACATACCAGTAACGGCAACTAGCAGAATAAAAGGTATGATAGCAATAAGAGATTGTGTGCGTAATTTAATAGAATTACAAACAGATAATGCATCAGAAGATGAAATAAAGCAAGAACAAATAAAATTAAATAGCTTGTATGATAGCTTTACAAAAACTTATGGAATAATTAATAGTAGAGGAAATGAAAACGCATTCAGTGATGATAGCAGTTATTATCTATTATGCTCACTTGAAATAATAGACGAGAATAAAAAATTCATAAAAAAGGCAGATATGTTTACTAAAAGAACTATAAAACCACATAAAGCAGTAACAGAGGTAAGTAATAGTATAGATGCATTAATTGTATCTATATCAGAGAAAGCAAGAGTTGATATAGAATATATGTGTAACTTAACAGGAAAGACAGAGCAAGAATTGGTAAAAGAACTAGAGGGTAGCATATATAAAGACCCAATGAAAGAAATATATGTAACTGCAGATGAATATTTATCTGGTAATGTTAGAGAAAAATTAAAAATAGCAGAAGAATTTGCAAAAAACAATCCAGAGTATGAAAAAAATGTTGATTCATTAAAAAAAGTAAAACCACAAGACCTTTCAGCTAGTGAAATAAGTATACGATTAGGTGCAACGTGGATACCTACAGAAATAATAGAGCAATTTATTTTTGAGTTATTAAAACCAAATTCTAGCAATAGAGATAGAATTAGTGTTCATTATTCCGACTATACCTCAGAATGGAACATAGTTGGCAAAAGTGAAGATAGAGGAAATATATTAGCATATAGCACCTATGGAACTACAAGAGCAAATGCTTATAGAATAATAGAAACTACTTTAAATTTAAAAGATGTAAGAATTACAGATACAGTAATTGATGAAAACGGAAATGAGCAAAAAGTTTTAAATGCGAAAGAAACTGCAATAGCACAAGCAAAACAAGAAAAAATAAAAGAAGAGTTTTTAGAGTGGATTTGGAAAGACCAATCACGAAGAGAAAAATTAGTAAAAATATATAATGAAAAATTTAATAGTATAAAACCTCGAGAATTTGATGGGCAATATATTCAATTTGGTGGAATAAATCCAGAAATAACCCTAAGAAAGCATCAAATTGATGCAATAGCACATATTCTATATGGTGGAAATACATTATTAGCACACGAGGTTGGTGCAGGAAAAACATTTGAAATGGTAGCCTCTGCAATGGAAAGTAAAAGACTTGGATTATGTTCTAAGTCTTTATTTGTTGTTCCAAACCATATTATAGAACAATTTGCAAGTGAGTTTTTACAATTATATCCATCAGCAAATATTCTAGTTGCTACAAAAAAAGATTTTGCTACTAATAATCGTAAAAAGTTCTGTTCAAAGATAGCTACTGGAGAATATGATGCAATAATAATAGGACACTCACAATTTGAAAAAATACCAATGTCAAAGGAAAGACAAGAAAAAATATTAAATAAACAAATAGAAGATTTAACACTAGGAATAAATGATTTAAAAAACAATGACGGAGAGTATTATTCTGTAAAGCAACTAGAAAAAAGCAAAAAGAAGATAGAAGAAAAGCTAAAAAAATTAAATGACCAAAGCAGAAAAGACGATATAGTAACATTTGAACAATTAGGTTGTGATAGAATTTTTATTGATGAGGCACATTATTTCAAAAATCTTTTTCTATTTACTAAAATGCGAAATGTTGGAGGAATAGCACAAACAGAGGCACAAAAAAGTTCTGACTTATTTATGAAATGTCAGTATTTAGATGAACTAACTGAGGGAAGAGGAATTGTATTTGCTACAGGTACGCCAATTAGTAATAGTATGGTAGAAATGTACACAATGCAGAGATATTTACAATATAACACTCTGGAAAAAGCAGATTTACTACAATTTGACAGTTGGGCATCAACTTTTGGAGAAACAGTCAGTGCGATAGAACTAAATCCGACTGGAACGGGATTTCGCAGTAAGACACGCTTTGCGAAGTTTTACAACTTACCAGAGCTAATGAGTATGTTTAAAGAAATTGCAGATATACAAACTGCAGAAACATTAAAACTACCTGTACCAAAAGCAAATTATAAACCAGTAGTAGTAAAGCCAAGTGAAATACAAAAAGAAATGGTTAAAGGGTTAGGAGAAAGAGCAGAAAGAATAAGAAAGAAACTTGTAAATCCAAAAGAAGATAATATGCTTAATATTACTAATGAAGGAAGAAAATTAGCACTAGACCAAAGAATAATTAATCCAATCTTACAAGATTTTAAAGATAGTAAAGTTAATGTATGTGCTAATAATGTATATGAAATATGGGAACAAAACAAGGAGAAAAAATCAACGCAATTAGTATTTTGCGATTTATCAACTCCAAAGCCATTAGGAACTATGGAAAATCCATATGAAATGGAAGAAATAAATGGAGAGTGGCACTTAAAAGAATGGCAATTTACAGATGTATATACAGATTTAAAAAGAAAGCTAATAGAAAGAGGAATACCTGCAGATGAAATTGCATTTATTCACGATGCAAATACAGAAACAAAGAAAAAGGAATTGTTTGCAAAAGTACGAAAGGGAGATGTAAGAGTTTTAATAGGTTCTACCTCTAAAATGGGGGCAGGTACCAATGTTCAAGATAAAATAAAAGCAATCCACCATTTGGACGTGCCATATCGTCCATCAGATTTACAACAACAGGACGGTAGACGGAATTAGACAACGTAATGAAAATGACGAAGTAGATATTTTTAACTATGTAACAGAGGGAACGTTTGATGCTTATATGTATCAAATGCTACAAAGGAAACAAGAATTTATTAGTCAAATAATGACATCAAAAGCAATAGCACGTTCAGCAGATGATATTGATGAAAAAGCACTTTCATATGCAGAAATAAAAGCTTTAGCTGCAGGGAATCCATTAATAATTAAAAAGACAGAATTAGATGCACAAGTAGCTAAATTAAAATTACTAAAACAAAGTTATTTGAACCAAAAATATAACTTAGAAGATATGATAGTAAAACATTATCCAATAGAAATAAAAAGATTAGAAGATAAACTTTCATATGTTCAAGAAGATATAAAAAGTGTTCAAGAAAACACCAATATAGAAAACGAAGAAAAGTTTTCTCCTATGATATTAAATGGAAAACAACATAGTACAAAAGAAAGTGCAGGAAAACAAATACTAGAAATATGTTCAGCAAAACAAGAAACAGAATTAGAAGAAATAGGAGAATATAGAGGGTTAAAAATGTTCTTAGGTATAGATAGTTTTGACAAAAAATTTGTAATTAATTTACAAGGCAAGTATTCATATAAAGTTGATTTAGGAAATGATATACACGGAAACATTACAAGAATTGATAATGTTATTGCAGGTTTTAATAAAGAACTAGAAATGACTAATGCAAAACTAGAAGAAACAAAAATACAATTTGAAAATGCAAAAGAGGCAGTAGAAATCCCATTTGATAAAGAAGATGAATTAAAACAAAAGTCGCAAGAATTAGATGAAATAAACATAGAACTTAACCTAGACAAAAAAGATAATGAAATGTTAGATGATGAAGAGCAAGAAGAACAAGAAGAAAAGACCGAAGAACAAGAAAGAGAAAGTCAAGACTATGAAAGAGAATAGAAAATAAAAATCACACAATTTTATTTTTTTTAGTTATATTATAAGCTAACACCAAAGAAAAAATAGAAAAAAGGTGTGATATTTTGTATGAAAAATCGAATCAAAGAAATAAGAGATAAGAAAGGCATTACACAAACAGACCTTGCACAATTAACAGGACTTTCAGTAGGGTATATATGTCATTTAGAAAGAGGCAGTAGAACAAATCCAAGCTATAATACAATGGTTATTATTTCTAAAGCATTAAATGCAGACGTTGCAGTAGTTTTTGAATTGCAATAAAAGATTTACATAAATTGACTTTTGATTAAAAATTTGTTACAATAAAAAATGTAACAATAGTATAATGTGATTCTATAGAAAGGGTTTGCTATGAGTGAAAAAACTGAACTTGTAAAAAAGCTAATAGGAGATTATCCTCCAACTTTCTCTACAGATTATTCGCCATATCGGAATTGTTATGCACATGCACTAAATTGCAACTATGAAGACAGGGATTTTTCAATATATTCTCCAGGAGCAATTTATGCAGAGTTTAATGGAAGTGAAATATTTGATGGAAATGGAGAATATTTTTTTGATTATGACTTATTTATAAAATTAATCAAAAGAGATTGTTCTGTTTTATCAATAACTGCTTCTGCATGTACCTTTGATTCAACTTTAAGGGAAAAATCGTGCAAAATTGCTCTAACATATTCGAAAACCGATAATGATTTCCACTTCTTAAGGCAAAATTCTGATGGGATTTGGTCGCATAAACCAGGATTCGCTAAATTCGATAGATTTGGTAATCTGTTAAAGAGGGTTAAAAGCGAAATATTTCCGTATAATGGCGAAAAATCAATTGAAATTGATGGAAGTTCGTACAAAGTATTTGAAATTATGGAATTACACAAAAATTGTTAGGAGGTTGTTGTTCCTAACTTGCGAAGAAAGTAGTAGAGTTGTCTTACTACTTTTTTTGCTAATGAAAAGGTTGTAGTAGACATTAAATTATAATGGAAAAAAATATTTTAATTAGTAAAAATTTATGTTATAATCATTTCAATGAATAGTAATTTATTGAGATGGAGAATAATATGAGGTTATACCACGGAACAGATAAAAGTGATTTAGAATATTTAGATAATACAAAAAGCAAACCAGATAATGATTTTGGAATTGGATTATATTTAACATCTAATATATGTCAAGCAAAAAAATGGGCGAAGAGAAAAAGTAAATGTACAGGTAAAGGTGCAGTTTATGAAAGTGAAATTGACTTGAATAATATATCATTAAATATATTAGAGTATACTGGAGATGAAGAAGATTATAATTATTTATGTTATCTTTGTAGATATGAGACAGAAGTGGTTGTAAATGAAATTATACCTAATTTTGAAAGTGTTGATATTATATGTGGTCCTATGATAGGAAATTCTGGAGAATACAAATCTGCTATAGATTGTTTTCATGGTGAGGACATTCCATTTTCATCAATGAAAGATAAAATAAAATATATTAATTATAATGTTGAGTGTGACATTTCAAATTTTGAAGATTTAGAAAGTAGAATAAAGCTTTATGGTGATCAATATTGTTTTAAAAGTAAGAGGGTTATAGAAATGTTTAATAAGGGAATAAAACAAGTAACATATATAGAGAAAATTAATGGTAAGACAATTACTAGTACACAATTATTAGAATATGATAAAAAACTAAACAAAATTAAATATATTTAAATGATAAATGACAATAAGTATGGCATATATAAAAATTTGTACCACTCTATTTACAAAGTGTACATAAAATAGTATAATATATGTATCAAAAAGTAAAGGAGTAGAAGGATTATGAGCAAACGGAA
>CAOKMR010000080.1 GCA_948469815.1 uncultured Clostridiaceae bacterium
TTCCTTTAAAACTCTCTGTATTTTTCATTGCATTATAAAATGTATCTTGTAATATCTCCTCAGCTATATCGTTATTTTTACATAATGAATAAATATATTTATATATCTTTAAAGCATATTTTTCATAAATTTCTTCATTCACAAATACTCCCCCTTCATATATATAGACAAATTAAAATTACAAATGTTACAGAATTTTAAAGAAAATTGTCTTTTTTTGTTTTTTACTGTAATCATTGTACACTCATCAAAATTGAGTAGAATAGAAAATTTTATTTATCAAAATTTTCTATTCTACTCGATTTATTTTTTCAATAACCAATCTAAAACATTAATTTTCTTTATTCCATCATAATCTGCTATTGGATCTATATCCATCGTGAGTATATATTTAGGATAATGGTCATTTACATCTTGTAATGGTGCTAATTCTCTTTCTAATGTTGTTTTTTCTCTTGTTGTGTATGCTACTTGAAAATAAGTAAAACCTTCTTTATTCTCAGCAACAAAATCTATTTCTTTTTCTCCTGTTTTTCCTACATACACTTTATAACCTCTTCTTATAAGTTCAAGATATACAATGTTTTCTAATATATGACCCGCATCTATATTTCTTCTTCCTAATAATGCATATCTCATCGTTACATCAGTTGCATAATATTTTTCTCCTGATTGCAAATATTGTTTTCCTTTTATATCAAATCTAGAAACTTTATTAAACACATAACTTTCAACTAATGACTCTAAATAACTTTCAACTGTATGAACAGATATAGACCTACCATCTGAAGTTAATGTATCAGCTATTTTCTTAATTGATAAACAATTTCCTATATTATTAAACATAAATTTAGAAACTGTTCTAAGCATTAATGTATCAGCAATCTTTTTTCTTTGACCCATATCTTTCACAATTATTGTATTATATAAGGCATCTAAATAATCATCTATTTCTGACTCTCCTTCTAATTTTAAAGCATATGGAAATGAACTTCTATTAATATAGTCTAAATATATTTTTTCATTTGCATCTTTTCCATAATAACTTAAATATTCTTTAAATGATAATGGATACATTTTTATTTCTATATATCTTCCAGTTAATAATGTTGCTAATTCTCCAGATAATAAGTATGCATTAGAACCTGTTATATATACATCTACATTTTTTTTAATATAAAGTCCATCAACTGCTTTTTGAAACTCTGAAACTCTTTGAACTTCATCTAAAAACACATAATATTGCTTTTTATCTTTTATTTGTTCTTTTACATATTTATATAAATTTTTATAATTATCGAATTCATTGTCTGGATCTTCAAGATTTATTGATATTATATGATTATCGTCTATTCCTATACTTTTTAAATAATCAATATATAACTCAAACAAAGTTGATTTTCCACATCTTCTTATTCCTGTTACAACTTTTATTAAATCTTTATCTTTCCATTTTTTTAATTTCTCTAAATACTCTTTTCTTTCTATCATATTCTCGCCTCCATGATCTCATTATACTATATTTTTTAAAAAATTTGCAACAGGATGCAAACTTTTTGTTATTTTTATAAAAATTTGCATTCATATTAATTTATGTTGAGGTTTATGCAAGAAAAGTGGACGGGGATTATGTCTCAATCTCCATCCACTTTTCTCATTTTTTCATATTTCTAATCCTCTCCATTGCCTCAATTGTATTCTCTCTTGAGCCAAATGCAGTTAACCTAAAATATCCTTCTCCACTTGGACCAAAACCTGTTCCTGGCGTTCCTACTATATTTACTGTTTCTAATAAGTAATCAAAGAACTCCCATGAAGTATATTTCTTTGGTACTTTTAGCCAAATATATGGTGCATTTTTTCCGCCAAATACAGTATACCCTTCCTTTTCTAAACCTTCTCTTATAATCTTAGCATTTTCTTGATAATATCTAATATTGTCTTTAATTTGTTTTTGCCCTTTTTCAGAGTAAATGGCTTCTGCTGCTCTTTGTGTGATATATGGTACACCATTAAATTTCGTACATTGTCTACGGTTCCATAGGCTATTTAGTGATACTTCTTTTCCTCCACTAGTATATGCTTTTAACTCTTTTGGAACTACGGTATAGGCACATCTTACTCCTGTAAATCCCGCTGTTTTTGAAAAGCTTCTAAATTCAATAGCTACCTCTTTTGCACCTTCTATTTCATAAATACTATGTGGGATTCCTTCTTCTGTTATAAATGCTTCATATGCTCCATCAAAAAGAATAATTGCTTTATTTTCTTTTGCATATTTTACCCATTTTGCGAGTTCTGATTTTGTAAGTACTGTTCCTGTTGGATTATTTGGAAAACATAGATATATCATATCTACTCTTTTCTTTGGTAATTCTGGAATAAAGTTATTTTCTGAATTTGTTGCTAGATATACTACATTCTCGTATTGATTATTTTGTTTGTTATATTCACCTGTTCTTCCTGCCATAACATTTGTATCAAGATATACTGGATATACAGGGTCTGTAATTGCAATAATGTTATCGTTCCCAAATATCTCACCAATATTTCCTGTATCACATTTTGCCCCATCTGATACAAAAATTTCGTTTTTATCTATATTAATTCCTAATGTTTCATAATCATATTTTGCAATTTTCTCTCTTAGAAAATCATATCCTTGTTCTGGTCCATAACCACGAAATGTCTCTTTTTGTAGCATTTCATCTGTTGCTTTTTTGATGGCATCTCCACAAGTTTCTGGAATTGGCAAAGTTACATCTCCAATTCCTAATTTTATTATTTGTTTATCTGGATGTTCTTCTTGAAATTTTGCTACTTTTTTTGCAATAGTTGAAAATAAGTAGCTATCTTGTAATTTTAAATAATTTTCATTGATAGTTATCATATTATTTTTCCTCCAATTCTCCTTCAAATACTGTAACAGCAGGTCCTGTCATATAAATGTGATTACTTTCTTTATCCCATTTTATTTTTAGGTCTCCACCTAATAATTTCACAGTTACCTCATCGCTAGTTAATCCATTTAAATTACATGCTACTGCTGTTGCACACGCTCCAGTTCCACAAGCCATAGTTTCTCCTGAACCTCTTTCCCAAACTCTCATTTCAATTGTGTTTTTATCAATAATTCTCGCAAATTCGATATTGGCTTTTTCTGGGAAGTGATTATCAACTTCTAATTTTCTTCCATACTTTTCAACATCGAAGTCTTTGACATTTTCTACAATTGTGATTGCATGTGGATTTCCCATAGATACACAAGTAAATGCAAATTCCTTTTCTTCTGCTTGTAATATTAAATTTGTAACTGGACTGTTTGGTGCTAATACTGGAATTTGATTGGCTTCTAAGATAGGTTCTCCCATATCTACTTGGGCTTCATTTACTTTTCCGTTTTTTAGTTGCAACTTTAGTCTTTTTATGCCTGCTAAAGTTTCTACTGTAATTTCTGTTTTTGATGTTAAACCTTTATCATAAACATATTTTCCCACACATCTTATTCCATTTCCACACATTTGAGCTTCTGAACCATCTGAATTAAACATTCTCATTTTAAAATCGCATTCTTTACTTTCACAGATTAAAATAAGTCCATCTGAACCAACACCAAAATGTCGGTTACTAACAAATTGAGCTAGTGAAACGACATCGTTTGGAATTCCACTTTTAGTGCAATCCATATAAACATAGTCATTTCCTAGCCCTTGCATTTTTGTAAATTTTAACATTATTATCACCTTCAATCGGTATATAATCACAAAAAGAATATAGTCATATTCTTTTTGTTGTTATTCTATCATATGTATGTTTTTTTTGTAAAGTGATATTTATTATATTTCATCTCAATTCTATTTCTCCTCTTAATGAGGTTATCATTTTTTCTTGTATTTCTTTATAGGAATATCCATTCCCTATTAACCAAGATAATTTTGTAACCATACTTTCCATACTCATATCCCAAGTTGGTATTGCCCCAAATTGTAGTGCCAATTGTCCGTGGTTCATTTATTTTCATTATTCGTAATTTTTATTGACTTTTTACTTTAATTTATTGTATAATATTTATAGGAAAGAAAAATCGCAGAAATGCGGTTACCTAAATAAATTAGATTAACGACACATCGCTCTGCCAAGCAAATGTGTCGTGTTTTTTATTTTATATGTCTATTAACCCATTTTATGTATAAAATACATAGTAAGGCTATATTTACTGTTATTGATACCATTAATCCTATAACTAGGATTGTTAATATTTCTAACATATTGCCTCACCCCCTCACTCTTGATTAGAAATCAAGGCTTAGAGGTAAACACACATCTACTTTTTATCTTTCCTATATTTAATATTCTATATTATTTTTACAAAAAAGTCTATACATATTTGTAATTTTTGATAAGAACATTCTTTTATTTTGTACAAGGAATAATTACTTTTATTATTTGAATATTATCTTCTTACTCTTGATAAAGAATTAAAGTCCATAGGTATTTCTACTTTTTCCTTAAATCTTATTTTGTTAATCCATTTTTGCATTTCTATTATTAGTAAAGGTAAAAGTGAAATTATTATTGTATATATCCATTGTGTTTGATTTAATGTAACTAGACTAAATATGTTTGCAAAATATGGAATTATTACTACTATTACTTGTAATAATGCTCCTAATATAAAGCTTCCTATTAAAAATTTATTATTAAAAGCTCCTTTTTTTAGTATTGAACCTTGTGATTTTATGTTAAAACTATGTACTAATTCTAATAATCCTAATGCTACAAATGCCATTGTTCTTGCTACATATATTCCATATAAATTATTTCCAAGTGAAAATATAAATAAATCTAGCACTCCTAACATTATTCCTTCTGTAATGATTTTACTCCATAGCCCATCTGCAAATATACTTTTTTTTGAGTTCCTTGGTTTTCTTTCCATTATACCTTTTTCTTCTTTCTCTAATCCTAAGGCTATTGCTGGTAATGAATCTGTTACTAAGTTTATCCATAATAGTTGTATTGCAAGCAATGGAGATTGCAACCCCAATAGTAGTCCAATAAATATTGTTGTTATTTCTCCAATGTTTGTTGCTATTAAAAAGTGTATTGCTTTTTTTATATTATCAAATATATTTCTTCCCTGTCTTATAGCTTGAACTATTGTTACAAAATTATCATCCATTAATACCATGTCTGAAGCATTTTTGGCTACATCTGTACCACCTTTTCCCATTGCAATTCCTATGTCTGCATTCTTTAGTGCTGGGCTATCGTTTACTCCATCTCCTGTCATTGCAACTACTGCTCCTGTTTTCTGCCAAGCTTTTACTATTCTTACTTTATGTTCTGGGGTTACTCTTGCAAATACTGAATATGATGCTATGCTTCTAGTTAATTCATTGTCTGATATATTGTCTAGCTCTGCACCTGTAATTGCCATATCTCCCATTTCTAAAATTCCTAGTTCTTTTGCTATAGCTTTGGCTGTTGCTATATGGTCTCCTGTTATCATTACAGTTTTTATTCCTGCTTTTTTACAGGTTTTTACCGCTTCTTTTACTCCTTCTCTTGGTGGATCTATCATTCCTATTAATCCAACAAATATTAAGTTTTCTTCTAGGTTTGTTACATCTTTTCTCATAAATTCAAAGTCTCTATATCCTACTGCTATTACTCTTAAAGCATCATTTGCTAATTGTGTATTTTGATTTTGTATTGTTCTCTTTTCTTCTTCACTTAGTCTCTCTATTCTGCCATTTCTATAAATTCTATCACATTTATTTATCATTACATCTGGTGCACCTTTTGTAATACTTCTATATCCACTTTCTAGTTTATGTACTGTTGTCATTAGCTTTCTATTTGAATCAAATGGTATTTCACTTATTCTGTTCATTGTATTATATAATTCTTTTTTGTTTATTCCTTTTGATAATGCATTATTTACAATTGCAACTTCAGTTGGTTCTCCTATTGCTTCTTTTTCATCCTTTATATCACAGTCTGTACACATACATCCTAGTTTTAATAATAATTCTTCATCATCTGATATTGTTTTAACTACTGTCATTTTATTTTGCGTTAATGTTCCTGTTTTATCAGAACAAATTACATTGCTACATCCTAATGTTTCAACAGCTGGTAATTTCCTTATTATGCTATTCTTTCTTGCCATTTTTGTAACTCCTATTGATAACATTATTGTAACTATTGCAGGTAGTCCCTCTGGGATTGCTGCTACTGCTAAACCTACTGATGTCATAAACATTTCTATTGGTTCTATCTTTTTTAATATTCCTATTGCATATATAATAGCACATATTATTAGACATACTATTCCTAAAGTTTTTCCAACTTCTGATAGTTTCTTTTGTATTGGAGTTTCTGGTGCTTCTTCTTCGTTTATCATGTTTGCAATTTTACCAATTTTTGTATTCATTCCTGTATCTGTTACTATTGCTTTTCCATGTCCAGATACTACTATACTTGCCATAAATCCCATGTTTTTCATATCTCCTAATGGGATTTTTTCTTCTAGTATTTGTTCTTCATTTTTTTCAACTGGCTCTGTTTCTCCTGTTAAACTTGATTCTTCTATTTTTAAGTTGAATCCTTCTATTATTCTACAGTCTGCTGGAACATAGTTTCCTGCTTCTAATTCTATAATATCTCCTGGTACTAATTCTTCTGCATTTATTTCTTGGAGCTTTCCATCTCTTATTGTTTTTGCAATTTGCGGAGTTAGTTTTTTTAGACTTTCTATTGATTTTTCTGCTCTTGCTTCTTGAACTAGTCCCATTATTGCGTTTAATATTACTATTGCTATAATTATTATAGAGTCTACATAGTCATTTTCTCCTTGCATATATGATGTGAATGCTGAAATTATTGAGGCTATTATTAATATTATTATCATGAAATCATTAAATTGTTTTATAAATTTAATTAATATATTTTCCTTCTTTTTTTCTTGTAGTTTATTTGCTCCATATTTTTCTTTTCTTATGCTTACCTCATTATCTGCTAGTCCAATTTTTGTGCTTGTCTGTAATTTTCTTACAACTTCTTCTGTTTTCAACATGTGCCACATAAAAACACCCTTCCTTCCTTAGATTTTACTTCTCTATAATATCTATGAAGGAAAAGTGTTTTTTATTCATATTTTTTATTTTCCATTCCATTCGACTAAAAATTCTTGAACGAAATTTCTCATAAATTCTGTCCTTTGTATTCCTATTTCTTTTGCTGTTTTTGTGTTCATATTATCTGCAAGTTTAAATAATTTATGATAGAAATGATGTATAGTGGATGCAGAAATTTTACCTTCTATATAATCACTTTGATTATTTAAAGGTATTTTATCATCATACATTTTCATATTGTGGGCTCCTCCATAAGCAAATGTTCTTCCTATTCCTATTGCTCCTATTGCATCTAAGTTATCTGCATCTTGCAATATTAATGTATTTATGTCGCTAACATTTTCGCCATTCCAGTTATAGTTTTCATGAAATTCTATTGCATAACATATTTTATCTATTTGTTCTTGTGTTAATTCTATATTAGATAAAATATTTTTTACCATTTCTAAAGAATCTTTTGGTGATACAAATACTCCCCCGTTTTCTTTTTGCATTATTCTATGAATATCATGTAAAAATGCTGATATTCCTATAATAATTCTATCTCCGCCTTCTCTTTCTTGTAAATACAACGCCATTTTCATTGTTCTTTCTAAGTGTCCAATATCATGACCACTAGATTCCTTTGAAAATAATTCTGATACTATTGGTCTTAATTTTTTTATGTATTCTTCTAACATTTTTATCCTCCTACTTTATTTTGTTGACATTATATAATATAAATACAATATTTTCAAATTACAGTTTTATAAT
>CAOKMR010000081.1 GCA_948469815.1 uncultured Clostridiaceae bacterium
GAGAGAGAGTATAGAAAAAGTTGTGTAAATAAATCCTTCCGTGATAAAATATAAAAAAATCAAGGAGGGATTTTATTAATTCCAAAGCATTTCTTTCCTAAATCTTTTATTGATGCTCCTAGATGATACATTTCTTTGCCGTCTATTATAATAAACCTATCATGAAATTTATTTGTTTTAGCAACTTTAAGAATAGGATATTCTTTATTAAATTTTTTTATGTCTAAATTTTCAATATTACTTTTGTTTGATGTTAGAATAACTACTTCCACATTGTTTTTCTTTTTAGCTAACATTTTCAAAACACTGTCATCAATATAATTGTCGATAATTAAAATCTTGTTATTTGCTCTTTTTATAATATCTACAATGATACTATATGCATCATATATTTGACCATCAAAAAATATTCTTTGTTTTATATTTTCTTCTAACTGAAGCTGCTTAAAAACTTCATCAAATTTTTTATCATGTTCTAATAATTTGTATTCCATACTTGTTAATCTTTCAAAAACTTGTCCATTAATCATTAGGAATTTTCTCATTTCTATAAATGTATTTACAATTCTTATACTTACATTAACTGCCACTTCACTTTTTAATAGTCTAGCAAGCATAGTAATTCCATATTCAGTAAATACATAAGGCAAATACTTTCTATGTTGTCCTCTTCCATTTTCGTTTAAGGTGAAATTTTTGCACCTTAAAGATTTATATTCTTCATTAGTCAATTGAAAACAATAATATTCAGGAAATCTTTCTATATTATTTTTAACATTTCTATTAAGGTCTTTAGTTGCATATTCAAAAAGTCTTGCCACATCACTATCTAGCATTACTTGTTTACCTCTTATTGTGTATATTAAATTTTTTATATCTTCATTTGTTAATTCATTTTGAATTGCTAATTTATTTTCTTCCATCGATTCACATCCTTTTCTTACTTTATATATTCTGAAACATTTGTTCTTTATTGTCAAGACTTTTGTAATTTTTAATTTTAAAATTTATGCTATTGAAAAGATATAATGCAACTTTATTTTGCTGTACTGAATCCATTTCCATAATTTTGCTTGATACAAATATTGTATAAGGATAATTTGCAAAATTAACAGTAGTTGTTCTGTATTCTATATTAATTTCTTTTAGCAGATTATCAAAGTATTTACACATTTCTTTTTTATCATATTGTAAATTAGTATGACTGTAATTATCACACATACATATTGCTAATCTTAATTTATTTTCTAAGTCCATATCTTTTATCATATCTATTACATAATTTAATTTTTCATCATTCATAATTTTCTATTCCTTTCAATCTTTAAATTTTTATTAGTTTTTGGGGCATGGGGTGCAAATCTCATATTGAAATTTGTGCGGGAGTACAAATGCAGTGCTTGCTAGCTAGCTAGGATATGTTTCCTAACTAAAACACAGTTTTGCAAGCTGTTTTTTAAACTTTATATAAAACTGCAAAATAGAAAGTTAAATTTTTAATTTTATGAGAATTTGCTTAATTTCTTTGAGATTATACTTTTGCTTATATTCTTTAATGTAAAAGTTTTTATTAGTTATTTCATTTACTTTATATTCGTAAATAGTAAGAGTAGATGGATATGTAATTAGATATTCAGTTGGTTCAATGAATTGTAGATTAGTAGCCTTTAAATGCTTAATTTTGCCGTTCTTGACTGCATAATCATAGTTTTCAATAATTTCTAGTATTTCATCATTAGGCTTTAATTCTTGTACTGTTTCAAACTCAAACATAAAAAATGTCCTCCTTTCTGGAAAGAGAACATTTTAATTATAGCCATGAAAAAACAACCTACAAGCTTTATAGTTCGTAAGTTGCTATAAATTGGAGCGTTTTAGGAGGTTATTTGCGAAAAATATGCCTATTTTTAATAGTTTTCCTCCCACATTTTGCTTGGGAAAAATAATTTACTCATCAACTGTTGAAATTAGTATATCATAAAACACATATAATGAATAGTGTTTTTGCAAAATAAAAAGGAAAATTGATGTTACTCAACTTTCCTGTAATACTATTATAGGTGAAAACCTATAACATATTTGTGCTATTAGTCTATGCTAAAAGCTTAAAAATATTCATAATACTAAAAATCTGAAAAGATCTTCGTATTTGTTAAATGTTACTATTGTTTTGATAAAAACAACATATTTGTAATTTAATTTTATCATTTATATTATAAAATGTCAAATCATAAATACCTATTTGTTAATTTTCTTTTAGTTTTTCTATGTACTTATTCAAGTTTTCAATTTTTTCTTCATATTTTTTAATATTCTTCATTAAGCCTAAACTTACATATAATGCGTTATCTATATTGCTTATATCCTCTTTTGAAAGTTTTGTTATGTAGTTTCCTAATCTTGCTTTACTAACAGTTTGAATGTTGGAAAGATTTACTTGTCCATCTAGTATTGTTATTCCATTATTATCTTTTTGAGTTGTAATATGTGCCATTGATGGAATTGGCTTTTCTGTATGTGTTATTGGTGCTACTATAACATTACTTGAATTTATATTTCCTACATCACTTTGAATTATTACACAAGGTCTTTCCTTTTGCATTTCAGAACCTATACCAATGCCAAAGTTACATTTATAAACTTCGCCTCTTCGTACAATTCTATTTTTAGCTTTGTCTGAATTAGTGTCTAAATATATTTTGGTTTTAGTCCATTCTAAAATATGTTGTACTTTTGAAACAAGTATTTTAGGTTCTTCATTTTTATTTGATTTCTCCATACAAATTTCCTCCCTTCTTAAATATTTCTTTAACAATATACATTAAATATAGTTAAATTTCAATAGAAATGTAGAAAAATATAGGTATATGTAGTATAATCGATTATAATAAAATATAATTTATGGGAGAAATTTAATGAAGAATAATATAAATTTTATATTTGGACTTTTAAATAAGAAAAAAGTTGCTCTATGTATGCTTATAGAAGCATTTTTAGATTTTATATATTATGTAATACCTTATACTTTTGCACTATTTTTAACTATGCCTTTTACAGTGGAAAAGGCTATAATAGTAGCTTCAATATTTATCTTTTCTAAATCTATTAGATGTTTTATTTTATGGCTAGAAAGAAAAATTATGGACAATTATCTATATGAATATTCTAATGTTCAATATTTGGAATATTACAAAAAATTAACACAAGTACCAGTTGAAACTTTATCTAAATATCAAACTGGTTATTTGGAAAACATTATAGAAAAAATTTCAGAATTAGTTAAGAAGATATTAAGTGCTGAATATATTGGAATTATCTTATCTTTTGGATTTTTCTTTTATACAGTATTTAATCAGTCAAAAACACTATTTTCTATATCTTTATTATTGAGTATACTATGTGTGCTAATAAGTGTGTATATATTAAAGAAATCTAATAAACATGTTGAAAATTTATACGATAAAGAATACGAGTATTCATCTGTTTATCAAGATTTTATTAGCAATATAAGAACCGTAAAAGCACTAAACGATAATAAATATTTTGAAAAGATAATTTGTAAAGAAGGAAATGAATGTTACCAAAAGAACACTAAATATGTTAAATGCTATTCATTAGAAGAATTGATTAGAAACATTTTAATAGTTATACCTTTTGCACTTGCTATTATAAAAAGTGTTATTGATTTATCTAATGGGATTGATACATTAGGAATAATAACATTTTATATTTCAATTTATTTAGAAATGGGATTTATTTTTGATGAATTATCAGGGACAATAGTTAGTTGTTTCGAATTAAAAGCACTAAAAAAGAAATGTATTCAACTATTTAGTAAATTAGATAACAGAAAAATAATAGATAAATTTAATAAAATCGAATTAAACAATATAAACTTAAGGTATAAAGAATCAAACTTTGATATTACTGTTCCAAATATGATTATAAATATAAGCGACAAAATATCAATTACAGGTAAGTCAGGGCAAGGGAAAACTTCTATTATAAATCTTATACTAGGCAATATAAATACATATAATGGAATAGCTAAAATAGATCAGAATGACTTAAGAAATGTAAGACTTGATATAGGCGTTGTAAGTCAAGAAATTGAACTATTTAATATGTCTATAAAAGATAATTTATGTTTAGATAAACTATTATCTGATGATGAAATAATCAGTTATCTAAAAGAATTAGAGTTAAATGAAATTTTAATGTTTGAAGATGGTATAGATACAATTGTTGGTGAGAAAGGATTAAAACTATCAACAGGTCAAAAGAGAAGAATTAATATATTAAGAAGCTATTTAATGGATAAAAGTATTTATATTTTAGATGAGCCTACATCTAATTTGGATAAACATACTGAAGAAATAGTTGTAAATTTTATATTAAAGTATTTTAAAGATAAAACTTTAATTATTGCTACTCATAATGAAAAAATAAATGAAATATGTAATAAATTTTATCATTTTGAAAATCACAATTTAACTATTAAAACTTTGCCAATTAATTCGTAATTTTTAAGTAAAAATTTCAAACTAAATTCGTCAGACACTGTCTGATGAATTTAGTTATCTAATTAACTTTTTATTCTATAAATACATAATTACAACTTTTATAATTAAAGGGCTTGGGATTAGTCCCAAAATTAGAATTTTGACTAGGGAGGAAAAATTCAGTGCTTGTTAGGAAGTGTATGGGGGTACAAAAATTGTATTTAGTTCTCGATTTTTCCTCTAAACTTTTCACTTTTGATTACTAATTACTGCACCAATTTTATAATTTTCTTTCTTTGATTTTGAAAAAGTTTTGTTATCTTTTACAGCAACTAATCGAATTAATTTTTGTTTTTCTTTGTTCAATTTTATTTCAATTTCTTCTTCATTTTCATTTACGTTTTTTGAAAATAATTCATAAAATTCTATTTCAAGTTCTTTATTAAGAGTTGTAATATAGTCATCTAATTGTTCTTGATTTATATTAACACTTGTCCTTATTTCTTTTTCTTCATCGTTTACTTCAACAGGTACAAAAACATCTGCTATTCCTAATGCAAAAAATTTTGTTAATTGTTCAATATAACTACTTCTAAAATTTATTTTATCAATGTAAAATTCTCCGTTTTTTGTTCTTTAATAATATCATTGATTCAATAAATTTTGAAATAAATTCTTGCTTTTCTTCTTTTGATTTTTTGTTCCATTCTTGTTTTAAAGTTTCATTTAATTTGTTATCTTTTATTAGTTTTTCCCTTTCAATATCTCTATCAGCCATTAATTGTTGTGGAGTAAAAGAAAGAGTATTTGTATTAAGTTTTTCATATTTTTTTGTTTCTAAAATATTTATTTTTTCTTCAATGATTTTATAATCTCCAGAGAAATCTTCCATTTCAACTATGCCACTTACATAAGCCTTTTTTATTCTTTCTTTTTGTTTTTGTAATGTGTCAATTTCTTGGTCTAATTTTTCTGTTTTTGTTTCTTTTTTGTCAGCTAGTATTGGTAAAAAATATTTCTTTACTGCCATATCATACTCTACTAACTCAAGAATAAATCTTTGCAAACATTCTTCGATTTTATCTTCTCTGTAATAAGTCTTACAATTCTCACAAGTATAATACATATATTTCTTTTTTGTTCCTCCAGAACCTTTGCATTTCATAATTCTGCTACATTTAGGACATTTTAATTTTTGAAAGAATATATAAACTCTATCTCTTGTATAACTTCTTTGATTTTTCTCTTTTTGATGTTGTGCTTCTTCCCACATAGCTCGACTAACTATTGGCTCTACTACATTCATATAAACTAAAGTATCTTTACTATTTGATTTTCCTTTTTCATAATCTCCCATATATACTTTATTGTCTATCATTTTCATAATCGTTGTATCTCTCCAATGTTTTGGTGTTAATACTTTTTCTTTATTTAATGTATTACTAATTTGTTGATAGCTTTTTCCTTCAAGATACATATTAAATATTCTTATTACAATGTCTTTTGTAGTTTCATCAATTACAGTTTTCTTATTATTATCTTTTTTATAGCCTAATGGTACAATTCCGGGTAAATGCCCAGATTTTATAGCACCATTTAAACCAAACTTTGTCCTTTCACTTACTATCTCAATTTCTAATTGTGATAACACTGTTAGCATTCTTACAAAAAATCTTCCATTAGCTGAAGATGTATTTACATCATCTTTATCACATACTAAATAGGTATTGTGTAATTCTAATTGTGCTATAAGTTCTTCTAAATCACGAACTGAACGAGTAACTCTGTCTAATTTATAGGCTACAATATAATTGATTTTTCCTTGTTTCATATCTACTAACATTTCTTGAAATGCTGGTCTATCTTTTATATTTTTTGCTGATATTCCAGCGTCTTCATATATTTTAAATACTTCATATTCTTTAAATTTACAAAGTTGTAATAGTTTTTCTTTTTGTTCTGCCAAACTAAATCCGTTCTCTGACTTGATCTTCTGTACTTACTCTAATATAAATTCCTGCAATTTTCTTATCTTGACTCATTTTTAAATCTCTCCTTTCAATATTGAACGGAAAGCTACTTGAATAAATTTTAAGTACAAAAAAACTCTAAAATTAAAGTAGCCTTTCTATGTAGTCTTTCAGTTGAGATAAAGGGTATTTATACCTTAAATCTCCCACATAAAAGTAATCACAGTCATTAAAGAATAAAAATAACTTATCTTTAATAATTACTCTATGTGGTTCTACATACGCTAAGTTTGTATGTTCTACAATTCTTAAACAACCTTCAAATATCATTTTGTGTTCAAGTTTTATAGCATTCAAACTACAAGCCCATTCAATTTTAGAGAGCAATTCTCTTTTTATCTTGTTTTTCTTCTTAACGATACTAATCATACCACACCATCCTTCCTTTTTCAAGATAAAGGCAACAAAAAAATCAACCTTTTACAGTTGATTTATCAATACTTTCGTCTGGTGCGACGATTTTACTTAATGGAGCAAACGCCGTAGTTATCTACAACTTTTTTCTCTCTTAACGATTGATACAAATATCAATCAATTTATTAAAGTATATCACAATCTTTATAAATTGCAATAAAATTTATCTAAAAAAATTAAAATTTGAAAAATCTAGAAACAAAAAATAATATGACTTTTCCATATATAGGGAAAGAGCCGAATCCTTAATGGAAACGGCTCTCCTTTTTTCAATTAAACAACAATTTTACAGTTCATCTTCCACAATTTTGACTGCGAGACCAATGTAGCCAGAAGGAGTAAGAGCAAGAAGTGTTGACTTATCTTCATCAGAAATCACATCCAGTGATTTAATAAACTCCTGAATAGATTCCTTAGAAATGTTCTTTCCTCTTGTCAGTTCCTTCAACTGATTGTAAGCATCAGGTATACCATACTTGCGAAGTACAATTTGAATCGGCTCTGCTAAAATTTTCCACTTGCTGTCCAAATCAGAAGAAATCTTATCTGTATTGACTGCAACCTTTTTCAAGCCACCGATGGTCTGCTCAATAGCCTGAATAGAATAGCCAAATGCAAGTCCAACGTTTCTCTGTAAAGAAGAATCGGAAAGATCTCTCTGCATACGAGAACGAGGAAGCTCATCAGAAAGTACAGAACAAATGCCGTTACCCATTTTGATATTGGCTTCGCTATTCTCAAAGCGAATAGGATTGACTTTATGAGGCATAGTACTGCTACCAACCTCAGTTTTGACTGCAATCTGTTTAAAATACTCCATACTGATATACAGCCACATGTCTAAAAAATAAGAAAAATCGTTGATTTTTCTTTCTAAGAGTTGCTAACGCAACT
>CAOKMR010000082.1 GCA_948469815.1 uncultured Clostridiaceae bacterium
ATCTTAAAGTTTTCGTTTATCGTGGTAATTAAAAAATTATGTTGGTCTAGTAACTTTACTGCCCTTGCTGCTATTGATTTTGAAGAATCTATTTTAGAGTTTCCAGGTGCAAGTTCTGGTCTACAAATTAAGCAAGGTCTAAAACCATCTGCCTCTGCTTCGGCTGGAGTAGTGTAGTAGGTACAATTTTCTTCTTTGGGGAGTTTTGCTTTACATACTGGTCTACAATAAATTCCTGTTGAAGAAACTCCAATAAAAACTCTACCATCAAATCTTTCATCTTTTGACTTAAATATTTCATATAATGAATGATTTACTTCTTCTTTCACTTTTCCACCCCTTTCGAATTTATATTATAACATATTCTCAAAAAAATCTCGCCGTTTTCGGACATATAATTTTGATTAAATAAAAACAGGTAATTAGTTTTAATAATTATCTGTTTTTGTTCTATATTAAGTTTACATCTGCTCGATAGATTTGTCGCTAACTATATATTAAATTTTTCTTTGCATTTTATATATTGTGCCACTAAAAAATAATTAGTTATATCTTTATCATCTAGCCCTGTAAATGCCATTAGTTCATCATATAAATAACTACTACCTTCAACAAAAATATATGAAGTAAGTAGTTCAATTCCGACTATAATTTTAATTCCTTTGAAAACATCATCTTGTTTTTCATATAATGTTTTATCTGTTACTTCAAATAATCTTACTATTGGATTCTTACCACATAATTTTTGATTTGAAAATTCATTTAAAACTATATTATCATAAACTGCCTTTTCTAACTCTGAATTTCCAATTTCTACAACTGAATAATTTTCTTTTAAATATTTTATTATTTCTACTCCATCTTTTTTATTAGGTTTTAAATCATCTTTATTTTTATTATAAATATCTTGCCATTCTTTTATCATTTCTTTAGTTGGCTCTTGCATTAACATATTTATTCTCCTCTATATATTGTAATTTGTAAATATGATGTTATCTTTATAATTATTAATTAATTATCTTTTATTGGGATAAAATTTTTAGCAAAGTTATATTTTTTTCTGTTTTTTATATATAAAAAACCTATGACACTAAAAACAACTGCACCAATGAAATTAACAAATAAATCTTTCATTGTATCTATAATGCCAATATCTAAATATCCATTTTCTATTGTTGTAATTGTTCCATCCTTTAAATAAATTTCAGTTTTTTCAATGTCATTTACTTTAATTGGTATGTTTTCTTTATCTGGGTTTAATTCTACTGAAGAAACACTTTGAATAATTCTATCTTTTTGCATGTCAGTTCTTAATACACTATCCGCTGTAAACTCATAAAATTCCCACAATATTCCTATTGTCATTGAAAAACAAAATGCTACAATCGCAACATATAGTGGTGATAGATTTATTTGTTTACTATTTTGGTTTAATAAGTCTACCAATGAAAAACCAATTCCAGCGCATAAAAATCCATTTAATGTATGCAATATCGTATCCCAAAAAGGTATAATTCCGTAAAAATTATTTATTTCTCCCAAAATTGTAGTTGAAAAAATGAATAAATAGATAATTGCTTCTAATAAACTTGGTAATCCTATTTTAAATTTTTCAGATATAATTGTTGGTATTGTAAATAATAATAAGGTTAAAATGCACATAAATACATTCTCAAAATTTCCCATTAAAATTTGAAATATCATACTTATTACAACCAATAATCTTAATACTAAATATACTACAATTGATTTTTTATTTGTTTCCTCATACTTTTTCTTCATTTTCTTTGCAAATTTCCCCATATTTTACTCCCCTACATTATTGTTTAATTAGTTAATGCAATAATCATATATAAAAAATATCTTTTCTACTTCTTTTCCTTGAATTACAAATTTTTGTGATTTTTCATTACGTCTAATCATTCCCTGATGCTCATAAAATCCATAATTACAAGTAGTATCTGTAAATAAATAAAAGTTATTAATATTTTGAGATTTCATATATTCTATCATATCACAAAACATTTTTTTACCAATTCCTTTTCCTCGAGCTTTACTAGATATTGCAAAAAAGGCTACTTCTCCTTGATATTGCACTTTACATTCATTTAAAAGTTCTTTATCTATTTCACTTACATTTGAAAAGATTTTTGATGTTTTTCTTCCTTCTTTTGATAAGTATAATGACATAATAGAAAATATTTGTTTTATTCTATATTTTAAAGGACACTTATGTATTTTACTATCCTTTGCCATTATAACTCCAATTGGCTGATTATTTAATATTGCAACTTGTGTATAAGTTTGATTTGTTAAACAACTGCTTAAAAATACCTTCGCCATCTTATGTGCTGTTTTTGAAGAACAAAGTTCATTATAATGCCATGCCTCTATAATAATATCTTCCAGTACTTTTGAATCCTTTTTTTGAAATTCTCTAAACACTATTTCTTTTTCCATACGATACACTCCTTTTCTATTTTTAGTATAAAGTATACAGTAAGTGTAAAGTCAAGCATTATCTTTAATTTTTATCAAAATTTGTGTAACATATTCATTCTCATTACAAATTGCAAAATCATTTAATCCCTTTTCATAAGCATATCCTATTAGTTGCAACTGATGTTTTCGTGCATATTTTAACATTTTTTCATACATTTTAGGTAGGTTATCCCATGCGTCTTTTATATAGCCACATAAATATTTTCCACTTGATTTTGTAATAGTATCTTTACTTTTGTTTTTGTTTAAACTTTGTGTAAATAATCCATCATATTCTTCAAAATTTTTATTTTGCACTTTTTCTAAAGAAATATAACTTCCTACGCCTGCCCTACATTGTTCTATTCCCCACATTTCCTTCATATACGAAAATAATCTTTGTAAATCTTCATCTTTAAAGGCAAAGGGAGCTATTAGTAACTCTTCTTGTTCACATTCAATGATTTCTATTGACATATTTTCTTTTTCTCTACTCAGTAATAGCTGTTTTTTCTTATTTTGAAGCAAATTTTGTGTCCTTTTTAATTTTATAATTTGCTCATCTATTTCACTAGATTTTTTATCTACAATTTTAATAAAATCTTTTGTATTTGGATTTTCTATATAATTTTTGATCTCTTCTATACTCATGTTTAATTCTTTAAACATACGAATATATTCAAAATCTATACTTTGCGAAGCATCATAATATCTATAATTGTTTTCTCCTTTATTATTTGGAGAAAACAACCCTATTTTATCATAATAATGCAGTGTACGCTTATTTACATTATGCAATTTTGCAAATTGAGCTGTAGTTAAACGAAAAAAATCTTTATTCATACTATTTCCTCCAAGTCATTATATATTCTATTTCATTTGTATTCTCATCTACATTTTCGCTTACAATTATAAAGTTATTCTTTTCATAAAATTTAATGGCATTTGTATTTTTCTTATACACACTCAATGTTAATTTTTCTTTATCTTCTTTTATTTTATTCAGTAAAGATGTCCCTACTCCACTATGCTGATTATTTATATCTACAAAAATTCCTTCAATTCTTCCTGCGTGTATTCTACTACCAAATATCACTAGATCATAACTACTAAAATCTAACTTTTAAATATGAGATATTTTTTCAACATCACACTTTAATTCTTCAGTAATCCAATTAGCATATTTCTCTGTAAATCCTGTTTTTGATTTATATATTAAAAGTATTCTCATATAACATCCCACTTTCAAATTGTAATTGCACTAAACTGCTGTCGCAGTGGTCGTTTAAGTAAGTATAGCACTAAATATAAAAAATTGCTACTAGTTATAGGATAAAAAGTTTGTAAATATTGAAATATGAAGAGAAACTCTTTAAAATAAAACATATGTAGATTATGTCTACAAAATATTTATTGAAAGGAGTTTTAGTTTGAAAGAAATTATCTTTTTCAGATATATGTGCCTTTGAGCGAAGCGAGAAAGGAATGAAATTTTTTATATGTAATGAAGAAATAATAAAACACATGGAAGAAGATATGACATTTAAAGGTTTAGCAGAAAGAACAAAAGAATCCTATATTTACAGAGTAAAAAGATATATAGAATTCCACATAGGAGAAATTTCAACTAAAAAAATTGATATATTCAGTAAAGTATAGTAAAATAAAGAATAAGAAATAAAGTTTAAAAAATCCATAGAAAGTCCACAGTTTGTGCAATTAAACTAAACGATGTAAGTTTTATCTGCCAAGAGCTTCTAGTGGAGTTTTTTCTGAAACTTACATCGTTTAATTTCTTATTCATTTCTCGAGATGATTATACTATAAATTTTAAGAAGTAGCAAATCATTTGACTTACTACTTTTACTCTTAAAGGTTATTTTCTTTTAGTTTTCTATATCAATTCTTTGGTCTTGATACATTTTGTTTGTAAGTAATTCTGGGCTATCTCCAATAAATGCCCTTCCTGCCTCTTTATCTCCCTGTAATTGCCACATAAACCAAGCTGTAACATATCCATCTGCTGAATATAGCATCTGTCCATGTTCTGCTCCAATTCTTCTTAGCATTACCTTTGATGATGGTATTTTATTATACATTTCAATCATTTTTTCAATAGGTATTACAGCCCCAGTTTCAAAATCTCCATTAGTTCCTGCTATCATTAATGTTGGTATATTGATTTTAGTTAAATCATATTTCCATCCAAACCCGTGTGCCATTTCTTCGTGTGTTGGAGATAAAGCTACTGCTGTTTTGTATTTGTCTTTATGCTCCATAATAGAAGTTGCTGTGAACACTCCTGCTCCACCTTGTGAATGTCCTGTTAATCCTATGTTGTCTAAATCTAATTTGTCATAAAAAATGCTGTTACTATTGCTATTTTCCGATATAATTAAATCCATTGTTTCATCAGCAGACTTGCCAAATCCTGTGCTATCATCATCATTACCAATAACTACAAAGCCCCAAGAAGCCAAATGTTTAAATAATGCTTTATATTTTTTAGGCAAAACTCCAGTACCATTTAATATAACTACTACTGGATATTTTTTATCACTATTCTTTAATTCTTCTGGATAATAAATATAATATTTTTTCGTTATTTCTGAACCTTCCTTTTTTATGTTCTTAACTTTGTAATCTCCCATTTCCAAATATTTATTTTCAATATCTCCACCTGTTTTTACTTCCTTCGTATAATTATTGGGGGTCATTGGTATAAATGATATTATGACTAAAAGTGCAATTACTAATACGATAGGTATTAAAATTATTATTCCAATTATTTTTAACAGCTTTTTCATCTCTATTCCTCCTTGACTTAATATAAAAGTAGTGTTATATTTGTAACATCTACATTATACATTATAAATGTTATTTATACAATATGAAAGTAGCCAAGTGTTAGAAAGGAATAGGTTTTGTAACAATGGAATTACAAAGTGAATTATCTAAAAAATATATTGCAGAAGCTCTTATATCTTTAATGAAAAAAAAAGATTATACTTCTATAACTAATAAAGAAATTACTGATAAAGCTGGATTATCTCATATAACTATTTATCGTAATTTCAAAAGTAAAGATGATATTATAAAATATTATCTGAATAATATTACAGATACCTTTATAAAAACAAGCAAAATAATATATACACCAAATGATTTTACAAATTATATTACTAAATTATTTACTCATTTAGAAAAGAATAAAGATGTTGCTATTTTACTATATCAGGCTAATATGATACATTATTTAAAAGATGAATTTGATAGAATATTTTTAGCAAAAGCAAAAAATTCTAACGAAACATATCATTATGCTTTTGTTTCTGGTGGATTATATAATCTTTACTATTATTGGATTAAGAATAATTTTAGAGAACCCCCACAAGAATTAGCAAATATATTTAATAATTTCTATATTTCAAAAGGAGATAGCAATTAAACTTTCTCCCTTATATATTGTAATTTTTAGTTATACTTTATTGAAAATTATTGTCTTTTCTTTCATTGATATCTTACCTACTTCATATCCATACTCTTTAGATTCCTTTTTGTAAATTAGAAATGAATGGTCTATATCAAACCCCAAAATATTTTTAATTTCTTCATAAGATAATTTATAATTTTCTTTATTATTATCTTTTAAATACTTCCACAATGGCTCATATTTACTCATACTTTAACACCTCTTAAAATTTATCTTTTAATATGTGCTGTAATAATTGTATAACTATATGAGTTAATAGTTATTACTATATTATCAATTTCACAATACCAATTCTTTCCTTCTTTATAGATATTACAATTTTTATCTAAAACTTTATTTTTACAATATTCAACTACATCATTGTTATTTAATTTAAGATTCTTCTTGATTCTATCAACACCCATTTCAGTAGTATGAACTTTATCTATATTTGATAATAATATTTCTTTATTCATTCATAAACATCTCCATATATTGTAATTTTTGTCGCTGTACCTATTCTACTTATCAGTGAGTATCATGGGAATCTTTCTTTTCTTGCTCTTTTTGGTTTATTATATATATAACTAATGATATTGCAATCATTAAAACTAATAATTCATTTTCGTATTTATTTGAAGTAACTAAATAAGATTTAGAATCTATCTTATTTGAGAAAAGTGATTGTGAATATACAATTTCCTTTGATACTATTCCAATAATTTCTTCTCCATCTTTAATTTCATATTCTGATTTATTAAATTTAACCTTCCAACCATTATCTAACATATATCCACTTTTCAAGAAATTTTTTTCTCTACCAAAAATCACTTCTTTATCTCCTTCAATTTTGAGTGTAAGTTCTCTTGTGTTATATTTATATCGTCTACTTTTGGTTTGCTTAATAGTTCCAATTTCTTTTCCTTGCATTGTATATATAGAAAAATGAGGTTTCCTAGCAATACATTTTCCTTTTGCAATATATTTTAAACTTCCAGTATTATCATAAATTTTAAATGTTCCATTTTTCTTATTATCTACTTTGATTTTTAATCCATTTTCATTTCTTTTATCATTACTAGGTTTATTAACAAATTTATTAAACTTATCAAAAAAATTCAATACTTACTCCTTATATCTTAATTTTATTTTATCTGTTATTTATCATCTCGATAACTTACTATTTGATTTTCTAATAGTATCATATCATAAAATTACTAATAATTCCATAAATCTGTATTTTTTGGTATTTTCTTCTCACATCTGACAAATTTCGATACTACTTTTTATGTAAATATGGTAAAATATAATTGAAGGGAGTTGATTTTTATGGAATCTAACATAGCTTACTTGATCTTAAAAAATACTGCTAGATTAGAAAAACTCATAAAAGAAAACGCACCTTATGATAAAATATTAAAGCAAAGTCAGAAATTAGACAAGTACATCTTGATAAAAATGCGATGTATAAACAAAATAGTAGTTAATTACTAGCTCCTATCTTCTCTTTGATAGTTACATTCATAGTTCTTCCTCTTCTTCTTTTTTCAAATTGCAAATCTTATTTATCACTTCTGTTTGTTGTAAGTATTCAATTAAATCCTTTCTTATGTCATAACTTAAACATTCTGAATATGTATCTTCTATGCAGAAGCTATAATTTAGAACAAATAAGAAAAATCAAAGATTTTTCTTTAATTTGTTCTCGCCCGATTGAGTTTTCGACTGTAAGGAGAAAATCTCAAGGGCTAGCGATTATAGCATTTATATAATAGGAAAGTATAACTTTCCTATTATATAAAAAATAAGAAAAATCGTTGATTTTTCTTTCTAAGAGTTGC
>CAOKMR010000083.1 GCA_948469815.1 uncultured Clostridiaceae bacterium
TCATTCACCATTCATTATTAATTATTCATTGTGATTTTATATAATAAAATCACACATACAACCCCCAATTTATATATCAGAATATCTTTTGCTTATAACAATTTTTTTATATATCGAAAAAATATGTTGCTTCTAAGTCTGCTTCAAATAGTAATAATGCTATAGGGTATTTTTTATATGCTATTCCTATTGTAGAGTATACTTCTTTTGGTTCTGTAAATCCCATATGCCAACGTATAGCATATTTTTCTTCTGGAGTTAATTTTATGTATTCTGTTATCATCATTACCGATTTTTCTCCATGCCCATATGGTATTTGGTCATCTACTGTATAATATGGCACTTTTTCCCATACTCCTAATTCGTTTTTGGCATTTCTATAGTCTACTTTATAAAAGTTAGCTTTACAGATATCATGTAATAATGCTGATATTATTATTGTGTCTTCTGGTACATCTATTTCTATACTTGCATTTTTTACCTTTTCTTTGAATATTTCATATACTTTTATACTGTGTTCTACTAGTCCGCCTTTGTAGTCTCCATGAAATCTTGTGCTTGCTGGTGCTTCAAAAAAGTCTGTTTTTTCTAGAAAGTTTATTAGGTTCTCTATTCCTTCTCTATTGGTTCTTTTTAATAGTTCGATAAATTGTTCCTTCATTTATAATATCATTCCTTTCTCATTTTCCTTCATTTTTGTTTATTATATATTATTTTATATTCTATTTCAACTATTTCTATAGAATTACAGGACGTTTAGTTACTGTATAATGGTTTTATTATATAAATTTGTGTTTGTGGGGATGATAAAAATTGCAGAGAATTATAATTATACGTTGTAGGGGCGGGCCATGTGTCCGCCCAAATGCAGAAATTTTAAATTGTATTATTTATTTAAATATTAAATGTACATATTCATAATAAATACAAATGTTATAATTTCTTCCTATTTCAACGGGCAGACACAGGGCCTGCCCCTACATTTTCTCTACAATTTTAAATTAACATAAAAATTTATAATAAACACAAACCTAAATTTCTGCAATTGGGCACATGCAATGTGCCCCTACATTTATTATTCATCATTAACCATTCATTATTAATTATTCATTGTGACTTTATATAATAAAATCACACATACAACCCACAATTTTATATTAGGGTAGTTGTGAATTGTAACCCGTCCCTTATGACATTTATTAATTTCATGTTAATTTAATTGACTTATTATGAAATATATGCTATTATATAAATACTAGAAAGTAACCAGTCTAGTAATAATATGTGTATAATAAAAAGACTAGGAGCCGACCAAAGCTTACCTAGTCTTTTTCTGTGCTAATCACTTAATAACTTTATAATTAAATAAATTAAAATAAGCTTTAACACGTCTAACCAGTTTTTCATAATATGTATCCCTCCTTTCTACCTTTGCAGAAAGGCATATTTATATTACATTATTTTATACATTTTGTCAAATAATATATTTCTACATTTTTGTTGATTTATCTGATTTTTGGTGATATAATCGAAAAAAAAGACTTATTAAATATAAAATATTTAATTTTGGAGGTATTTGTATGAGTGATTTAGTATCATATTTATTTAAAACAAGTGCAGTTGAGGTTTGCCCAGAGAATAAACCTTTTTTCCTTACGTCTGGTTTAATTTCTCCTTATTTTGTAAATACTCAATATGTTTATGGTGGTAAACAGGCTTCTTCTGATTTACTTTCTATTATTGATGGTTTACTTTCTGATAGAATGGTTTTGCCAAAAAAGGTTTTTGATAGAGTTCTTGAACAATATGAATCTAATGAAATTTTTAAGAATGTTATTAATATTATGATTGATTCTATTAATAATAGTGTTAATATTGATGAGATTGATTATATTTCTGGAGGTGAAAGAAGAGATTGGTTCTTTTCTAATATTATTGCTTATTTACTAAAAAAACCTCATGTAACTATTTTTAAAGATCATGAAACTCTTATAAGTAATTATGATTTTTCTAGTACAGAGAAACTTTCAGATTTGTCTCATAAAAAAGTCTTACATATTACTGATTTAGTAACTTCCGCTTCTAGTTTTACTCGTTTTTGGATTCCTGCTGTACGTGATTTAGGTGGAGAAATAGTTGCTACTTGTTATATTGTTGATCGTAAACAAGGTGGAACTGAACTTTTAGCTAATGAGAATATTAAGGCTATTTCTTTGATTAGTGTTGATGTTAATCTTTTTGAAAGAGCTTGCGAGTTAGGTATTATAAATGAGGCTTCTTTAGAGATGTTAAAGAAATTTATTGATGATCCTTATGAGACTATGAGAGATTTTCTAATTGCTCACCCTGAGTTTATTGAAGAGTCTCTAAAGGCTACTGACCCTAAGACTCCTGGCAGAATTAGAGATCTTTTGGATAAGGATTTGTATAATTTGAAGGGATAAAAAATTGTTAAACATATAAGAACCCTCAGTCACTGCGTGACAGCTCCCTTAAATAAGGGAGCCAAGGGAAGAATAAGTTTTAAATAAAAAAATTCGCATTATTGAATGCGAATTTTTTTATTTTATAATACAAATTTTTTGATTCCTATTGCTCCTGCTCCTATTATTGCTATTATTATTCCTGTTAATGATATATATTTTATTGCTACTTCTATTCCTGTTTTTATTACTAGTAATACTGGGGCATCGTCTATGTCATCTTCTCCTGGGACTTTGTTGTCTGGTGTTGAGTCTATGTCTGGTGTTTTACTTGGATTGTCGTCTTTGCTTATTTCTGCTACATTTACTTTTCTTCCTAAGTTCTTTTCTCCATTTACCCATGTTAGTATTATTTCAACTTCTGCTGTTTCTCCTGGTTGTAATAATTGATTTTCTAATTTGGCTGTTGCTACTACTCTGTCTCCTCTTACATACCAATCTGGATTGTCTTCTTGTTTAAATTCTAGTCCGTCTGGTATATAGTCTGTTATTTCTTTTGCATATCCTGCTATTTCCCCTTCATTTGTTATTTTTATTGTGTATGCAAATTTTACTGATACTTTTTTTATGTCTTTTGTTTTTAGTTCTACTTTTAAGTCTGGTTCTGGGTTTTCATATCCTGTGTGTCCTGATTCTATTATTCTTGTTTGACCATTTTCTACTACTATTGCTCTTGTTACCCATTTTAATAATGATAAGTCAAAGTATTTTACTTTTACATTGTCATAGTCTATATCGTCTTCATGATAGTTGTCGTCATATACTTCGTCTCTATTTGGCTTAGAGTCTACATCATCATCACTGTCTGCTGATATTTGCGCTACATTTACTAATACTCTACTTTCTTCTCCTACTTCTTTTACTTGATATGTTACTTTGAATGCTATTTGTACATCTCTATAGTCTGGATTTGTTTCACTTAATCCTGCTTCTCTATCAAATGGTTTTATTAAATTGTTTCTTCCTGTTTCTTTTTCTTGGTTTTCTGATAAATAGTCTGTTATTAAGTATTTTGCTTTACTTATATCTGTTGTTTCTTGCTGTTTTTCATCTAACATTTTCCATCTATATTCTTTGTTTATTTCATTGTCTACTAAGAATTCTAGTCCAAATGGTACATCATCTGTTATTTCGTTTGCATATCCTGCTATTTCTCCTTCATTGTATATTCTTATTGTGTAAATTACTGTATCGTTTGTACATACTTCTACTGGGTCTTTTGGATGTGTATATTTTATGTTCCCACTTTCATTCATACTTAATGTAGGATACCTATTGTTTACATTTGTTGTATTTACTTTTGTTATGAATTTTCTTAGTGCTAAGTCAAATGCTCCTTCTATTTTTACTTTTTCATAGTCATCATCATCTTCTTGTCCTGGTACATATGGATTGCTTTCTTCGTTTTCTTTATATCTTGGTAATTCTTCGTCTGGTGGTATTATTAGGTTTTTGTTTGGCTCAGAGTCTAAGTCTTCTACTTTTTCTCCCTTTGTGTCTGTGAATTCTGTTATTTCTGCTATGTTTGTTTGTATATTTCCTGTTGCTGTTTTATTTGATACTTTACATTTTATTGCTACATCTATGTAGTCTAATGTGTCTCCTCCTTCATATGCTGTTAATAATTTTCCGTTTTTTCTTTCTCCATATATTTTATATGAGTAATCATTTGTTTTTGATGTTATTGTTGTTTTTATTTCTCTTGTATTTTTATTATATTTCCATCCAAATCTTTTATTTAGTTCGTCATCTTCTATGAATTCTAAATATTCTGGTAAGTGGTCTGTTATTTCACTTACATATGCATCTACATTTCCTTCATTATATACTCTTATTATATATGTTACTGTTCCACCTTTTCTTACTGTTATAGGTGTTTTTGGATGATTATATGTTGCTGTTCCATATCCTCTTTCTGCTATTCCTTGTTTTAATGATGTTGTATCTACTATTGGCTCTCTTATATATTTTTTGTTTGCATCTACTAAGTTTTTTCCGTCTACTTGTACTATGAATTTTCTTAGTGATAAGTCATATTTTGGTATTACTATTATTACTTTTTCAAAATCATCATCATCTTCTTGTCCTGGTATATAGTCTTTTTTTCCTATTTCATCATCTTTATATTCTTGCCATTCTTGTTCTGTTTTTGGTAGTCCTACTATTCTGTCTTCTGGTGGTAGTGCTATGTCTTTTGGCCATGAGTCTATGTCTTTTTCTACTGGATTTTTGTCTTTGTCTGCCATTCCTGTTATTTCTGCTATGTTTGTAATTTTGTAATCTTCTATTCCTCCATCATTTAAGTGTGGTTCTAATATTTCACATGTTACTTGTACATCTATATAACTTATTTTATCATTTGTTTTGTCATATGCTGGTAATAATACTCCTTCATTAATTGGTTGACCAACATATTCTGATAAGTTTTCACTTGTTCCTGTTATTGTTGTTAATGGTGTTGTTATTGCTTTACTTTCATATCTGTCTGTTTCACTTTGTCCATATTCTCTTACCCATTCTTCATTTTCTACATATTTTAGGTATTTTGATAAATAGTCTGTTATTTCTGTTATATATGCATCTACATTTCCTTCATTATATACTCTTAGTGTATATGTTACTTTGTCTCCAACACTTACTTGTATTGGTTTTTTTGAATGATTATATTGTGCTGTTAATGCTGTTCCGTTTTTTAAGTCTGTAGTATTTACTTTTGGTACTCTATTTTCTAGTTCTTCTTCTGAATATACTGTTGAACCATTTGTGTTTACTACTTTGTCTATAAATTTTCTTAGTGCTAAGTCTATGTATTCTTCTCTTATTTCTGGTTCGTCCACTACTGTTATTGTTATTGTGTTTGTTGTTTTGTCTATACTTACTTTGTTTGTTGCAATACTTGCATTGTCTAAGGTCGCTTCATTTATCATATAACTTTTTCCAGTCTCAGTTTGTTTTTTTGTTACTGTTAATATTATTGTTCCATTATATTTCATATAACCTGTTGGCGGTGTTTTTTCTATTATTGTATATGTGTCTGGTGTTCCTAAATTTTCTTCTGTTATTTTTATTCCACTTGCTACTTTTACTAGTCCATCTGCTCCTACTGTGTAGTCTTGGTTGTTTACTGTAAATACTGCTCCTGGTAATATATTTCCGTTTGTGTCTACTTTTTTAAGTAGTACATCATATCCTCCTGTTATTTCTGGGTCTGTTACTGTTATTGTTATTGTGTTTGTTGTTTTATCTATTTTTACTTTTTTTGATGAATTGCTTGCATTGTCTAGTGTTGCATTATCTATTATATAACTTAGACCATCTTCTGTTTCTTTTTTTGTTATTGTTGCTGTTATTGTTCCTTCATATTTCATGTATCCATCTGGTGCTGTTTTTTCTACTATTGTGTATGTGTCTGGTGTTCCTCTATTTTCTTCTGTTATTTCTACATCACTTGCTATTTTTACTGTTCCATCTGCACCTACTGTATAGTCTTGGTTGTTTACTGTAAATACTGCTCCTGGTAATATATTTCCTTTATCATCTACTTTTTTTATTACTACATCATATTTTCCTGTTATCTCTTTTTCTCTTGTTACTGTAACTACTGGTTGTGCTGATGCATTTGCATATACTGAAATTGTTGTTCTTGTGTCTTCTGTTATATCTCTTTTTTCTGTTTGAGCTTTATTTGCTCCTCTTAGGAAATAATTATATACCATTTTAACATATAGCTCTCTTAACCTTCCATATGCTACATCATAGTCTTCATCTATTTTAGGAAAACTGTCTGCATAGCTTTGTAATATTCCATCATTTATTGATAAATATATCGATGGAAATCCATTTTGTTGTTCTTCTCCATTTGTTATTTTCCATATTGCTAATTGTTGTGCAATCTCTATATCAAAGTCTGTTAAGTCAGCATCTGTACCTGTCATCTCATCTGCTACATTCTTTCCTAAAGAGGTTCCTGATTCATCCGTTAAAGGAATGTTTTTTAGGAAATCTATTTTATTGTCTTCTTTTGGTATATACATATTATCTAATATCCATACTAAACCATTTATTTTGTCTTCATTGAATGCTACTACGTTTTTTCCATTGTATAGTGCTCTTAATGTATTTACAACTTCTGTGTCTTTTAATCTATATGGTCCTGAATATGAACTGTTTGATATTCCCCCTAAAGCTGTAGGTACTTGGTTTGGTATTGCTTGTGCTGTAAAGTTACCAAAGTCTCCATACCCCTCCGCTAAACAGTAGAATACTTTGCTGTTGTCTGCTATTCCGTTATTGTATTGTTGCACATTCCATATGTATCTTAAGTTAGAACCTTGTGTTGATGGTTGAAATGTGTATACATATTTTCCTGAATTATCTGTCCTTCCTGCAGTTATTCCAAATCCACTTGTTACTGCTGCTTGTACATATCCTGTACATATCAGTATTGCTAAAATTAATACCATTACAATTTTTAGTAATAAATTTTTCATAATAAATTCAATTCCTTCCTAAAATTTCCTTATAAATTTATATACCTATTTATATTATATTTTAACTTATTTTTGTATAAAGTCAATGCCAATATTTTACAATATAATACAGTATAATATCTTTTTTCCCTTTTGTTCTTACGGAAAAAGAAAAAAGAACTATTTTAGTGTAAGTATTACATTTGTGTTACATTTTTAGTTCTACTTTTTTACATTTGTTACTTTTATTCTTCTCTTTTGGCTATTTCCGTAAGTGTTTATCCATTTTTATATTATATAATAGGAAAGTTATACTTTCCTATTATATAAATGCTATAATCGCTAGCCCTTGAGATTTTCTCCTTACAGTCGAAAACTCAATCGGGCGAGAACAAATTAAAGAAAAATCTTTGATTTTTCTTATTTGTTCTTATTAAATATATTTTTTTACATCTTTAACTATTATACTACATTTTATCTCGTTTTGCAACAGTTTATGTTTATTTTTATGCACATCCACATTCCCCTGTCGATTGAATAGACATCTATGTTACCATTTCGGCTCCAATACTCGCTACTAGTGATGTAGGTTTATCTTTCTAGGTAGGATTTCCACCTACTAAAATAAATGACCTACACAGTCGCACTTACAATTCACAGCTATCCTAATATAAAATTTGGGGTTGTATGTGTGATTTTATTATATGAAATCACCATGAATAATTAATAATGAATGGTGAATGATGAATAATAAATGTAGGG
>CAOKMR010000084.1 GCA_948469815.1 uncultured Clostridiaceae bacterium
CTGATATTGGGCTTTTAGGTCGTTACGAGATAATTGTGTGAATTACATAAATTTGTGTTTGTCGTTCTAGAAGATAGATGTTAGAAATTAGATAATATCGTAGGGGCACGGCGCACCGTGCCCATTGAAATAGGCAAAAATTATAACATTTAACATAACAATAAAATTATAGGATATATCTTTTAATATTAAAATTACATAAAATTGTAATTATCTATTTGGGCACGGTGCGCCGTGCCCCTACATATATCCATATATTAAAAAAATTCATATAATAATTTAAAAATATAAAATCATCCCTACAAACACAAATTTATATATTAAAAATATTGCGAATAGTAACGTCCATCTTTATATTCTTTATTTTCTAATTTATAGGTTCTATTTATATTCTTTTTCTAATTTTTCGTTTAAGTATATCCTTGATATTATTTTATATTCTTGTATACACTCTTCTGTTATATTGAATCCAAATAGTTTTTTTGGTGGTGCCATTATGGTGTATTTTATTCCGTCTTTTGTTCCTTTACTCATTGTGATTGCACCTCGGTCTTGTTTACTACATTCTTTACATTTGAACCCATTGTCTTTTATGCTGAAGTGTGTTATGTTTTCTTTTTCTCCACATGTTACACATTTTTCTATTTGTGGTGTGAATCCTAGTATTGAGGTTAGTCTCATTTTAAATATACTTGTTATTAATTCTCTATTCATTTCCGTTTCTGATATCATGTATAGTGTGTTTAATAGTAGTTGCAGTGTTTTGTAATTGTTTTCATTTTCTGTTGCTACATCGTTTACTATTTTTGTTATGTTTGCTGCTGTTTCTAGTTTGTCTAAGTCTGTTCTTAGGTTATAAAATATTTCTATGATATCACATGAGTTTATATTATATGTATTGTTTCCTTCGAATAGTATGTAGTCTGCAAAGCATAAGTATTGGGTGCCAGCAAGTAGTGCACTTTTTGGCCTTCTTGCACCTTTTGCTGCACACCCTATTTTTCCTAGCCCTGGTGTTAATAGTGTTATCATTTTGTCAGTGTCTCCCATGTTACTTTCTACTAATACTATTCCTTTTGTCTTTATTATTCCCATTTTTGGTGATTTTCCTTCCTAAAAACACAATTCTAAGTTGGAAAAGAATTGTTATTTGGCAATTACTTTCCAACTTGTTTACCTAAATTTTGTTCTATATTCTGTATTCTTAAAAATTCTAAATAAACGTCTATGTTTCCTGTTTTTTTAAAGGTATTCCATGCTATTTCTTTTAACATTGTAATCACTCTCCCTTTATTTTTATCTTTTGCTTTTTTTGTGTTTTTTATTCTGTTTATTTTTGAAATTTCTATGGGCACAGTGGTGTCACGAGTTTCGGGTATTCCCCAAAACGGTGCCCCTACAATTAAATTATCTTTTTATTTTTTGTTTGGTTTGAATTTTTTTATTATTGTGTCTGTGTCTTGCCAGTCTTCTTTTATTTTTACCCATGTTTTTAAATTTACTTTTGTTCCAAACATTTCTTCAAGGTCTTGTCTTGCATATGTTCCTATCTTTTTTAACATTTGTCCGCCTTTTCCTATTATTATTCCCTTGTGTGAGTTTCTTAAACAATATATTGTTGCTTCTATGTTATAAAATGGCTTGTTGTCAGTTTTGGCTTTTGACATTTTCATTTTTTCTACTTCTACATATAGCCCATGTGGTATTTCATCATCTAATAGTTTTAATGCTTTTTCTCTTATTGTTTCTTCTACTAGTTGTCTCATGGTTTGGTCTGTGTATTCTTCTGTGTCATAGAAGGCTGGTCCTACTTTTAAGTTTTTCTCGATTTCGTCTAAGATTATGTCTGTATTCTCTTGCTTTGTTGCTGATATTGGTATTACTCCTACAAAGTTATATTCTTCTGAGTATAGTTTTATTATTGATAATAGTTCTTCTTTTTTTACTAAGTCTATTTTGTTTATGATTAATATTGCTTTCTTATTTGATTCTTTTATTTTTTCTAGTATTCTTCTATCTCCTGGTCCTATTTCTTTGCTTGTTGCTTCTATTATGAATAGAATTACATCTACTTCTTCTGTGGTTTCAAATGCTGTGTCATTCATTGTTTTTCCTAGCTTTGTTTTTGGTTTGTGTATTCCTGGGGTGTCTATTATTATTATTTGCGAGTTTGGTCTGTTTATTATTGCTTTTATTGCCGTTCTTGTTGTTTGCGGTTTGTTTGTCATTATTGCTATTTTTTCTCCTACTAGTGAGTTGATTAGTGTCGATTTTCCTACGTTTGTTCTTCCTATTATTGATACAAATCCTGATTTAAATTTTTCTTGTTCCATGTGTTCTCCTTTATTTAATAATTGAGCACGATATTTCGTGCTCTTGTTTTTATTCAAATGTTACTTTTGTGTCTATTGGTACTATTTGTATGTATGTGTTTCCATCGTTTACTTCTATTTCTTTTCCGTTTTCGTCTTTGTATACTGTTTGTGCATTTCTTGATGCTTTTGAACATTTTATTTTTATTGCTTTTCCGTTTGTTATGTAATATCCTTCTAGGTTTCCTATATTTTCTATTTCTTGTCTTCCGTATCCTGCGTCTTCGTCTGTTGTATAGTTGTGTGCATATGTTATTATTATATTTTTTGTGATTCTTGTTTCTTTGCTTACCATGTCTTTTTCTACTTTTCCGTTTACATATCTTTCATATAGTTTTGTTTCTGGATTATATTTGAATGTTACTTTATGGCTTGCTGTGTATGGCATGTTTACTGTGTTTGCTGTTTGACCGTTTTCTAATTCTATTTCATTTGGTACATATTTTAATACACTTTTTTGTGTTGATGTTGTTTTGTATTCTTTTTTTTCTGCATATTCCATTATTTTTTTCATGTTTGTTAATACATTGTGTGGTGCTTTCTTTTCTGATGTTCTCCAAAATGCTGTTTCTGTTACTAATCCGTTTACATTGTTTATTTTTAGTTTTTCTATGTCTCCTTCTGCTCTTTTACTATATCCAAAGTGTACGAATATACTGTCGTTTTCTAGCGCATAGTCTATGAATACTGGTCTTGCACTTCTTACTGGTCCTATTGTTTCTTCTCTGTTTTTTATGTCTTTATATACTGCTAGTAGTCTTGTAAGTCCTCCTTCTACTGTTATTTCATATACTATTGCTGCTTCGTTTAGACCTGCTTGTGGTTTTGCTTCTCCTACATTGTCTATCATTATTGCTACACTTCTTGAGTTTCCTGACCATGTTTTGATTCCTGTGTTTTTTGTTTCTTCTTGTTGTGTTGTGTTTTCTTGTTGGTCTGGAGCTGCGTTTGTTTTTTCTTCTTTTCCTACAAGCTTTGTTCCTATTAATATTCCTAATATTATTACTACTACTATTAATATTACTATTAGTCCTTTATTTTTCATTTCTATTGTTCCTTCCTTTTTTGTTTTAACTAATTTTCCGTAATGCGGGCGATTACTAATCGCCCCTACAACGTATAATTATAATTCTTTGTAATTTAAAAATATAAAATCTCCCATACAAACACAAATTTATATAATAAAACCTATTATCCTTTAATGTTTAGTATGTTTAATTTTGATAATATGTTTTCTTCTTTTTTTCGCATTTCTTTTTTGTCTTGTTCTTCTATATGGTCATATCCCATTAGATGATAAAATCCATGTACTACCATGTATGCTAGTTCTCTTTCTATACTGTGTTCATATTCTTTTGCTTGTTTTTCAATTATTGGTATACAGATGATTATATCTCCTAATACATCTGGTATCCCTGTTTTTTCTTTTGGTAGTTCTTCTTTTTCAAACATTGGAAATGATAGCACGTCTGTTGGCTTGTCTATGTTTCTTGTTTCTTTGTTTATTTTTTGTATGTATTCTTCGTTTGATAAGATTATACTAAGGTATAAGTCTGTTTTGTCTAATTGCTCTTCTTTGAAACATTTTTGTACAATTTCTTGTATTAGCACCTCATATTCTTTGTTTTCCTCAATTTCTTCATAGTTTATGTCTGCTATTTGTTCCATTATCACACCTTCTTTAGGGAACTTTTTAGCTGTTTTTCTGGAGTACGGACGCCCAAAGGGCGACCCTACATTGTCTGTTCTCCTTCTTTCATCCATTTCTATATTTTACACAGATTGTCCACGTTTTGCTAATTTTTTGTGGTTTTCTCCTTTTAGGTTTACATTTGTGGTTTTTGCATATGCGTCTTTTAAGTGTTTCATTGCTCCTAGTTCAACTAGTTTCTTTTTATAGAATTTTACTACATGTTTTGATTGCAAACCTGTGCCTTGTATTTTCTGTATGTCACTTTTTATGTATAATATTTGTTTTTGCTTTTCTTTTTGTTCTGCTGATTTTTTTGCTTTTTCTATTTCCTGATATTTTTCCCAGAATTTTTGATATTCTTCTTTTTCTGTTGGCTTTTCCCAATATATTTTTGTTGATAATAGATTTACATTGTAGTCTTCTAGTAACATTAGTAATAGCTCATATGCCATGCTTTGTTTTTTGCTGTTTGGACTGCTTATTATTAAGTGTCTGGTTTCTTTTAATAGACTTTCATAACATTGCTCTGCTACTACTAATGGTAAACTGTGTGTGAATAGTTTTCTGCTTATTCCTAATAGTGTCATTCTTTTTTCTATTATGTCTCTTTTGTCTAGTTTTCCTGTTAAGAATGAGTTGAATTTATCATATAGATATACTATGTCTTTATAGGCTGGTTCTGTTCCTTCTTCGATTTTGATTGGTAATATGTTTGTAGTGTATTTTTCTAGGTTTTCAAATATGTCATTATATATTTTTTCTTTGTTTTCTTCACTTTCACTGACTACTTTGTCAGCTAGTTGTACTGAGTAATTTTTTAATAATCCTTTATATAGATTGTTCATTTTGTCTGCGTAAAATGTTTTGTATTTTCCCAGGATTTTTTCTTTTTTGTTACCTTTTAAGCTTTCATAGTCTAGTTCTAATAGGAATTCTTGTTTTTTGTATTTGTATTCTACATATTGTGTTTCTTTTAAGTGTACTACATTATAGTATTTTGATAGTGCATTTTCTTCATATGTAGTGGCTATTTTGTTTTTTACTCTTTTATATACTGATTCCATTATATATTTGTCTAGTGCTTCTAAGTATAATACTACTGCATTTTCATGTTTTTTTTCTAAGTTTGCTTTACTTTCTTTACTTTTTTCATTGTGATTTACATATTCATGGTATGTTTTTACTACATTGTTCCTTTTCATGGAAATTAACATTCCATTTATTCCTATTTTTGTTGGTATTAATAGTTTTGTTATTGTTGTGGTTATTTTAGAGAAAAATGCACCATCTGTCTTTGCTAGTCTTAGTCCTTTTTCTGCCATATTTAATATCATTCCTTTCTTTTGCTCTTATTCTGCATTTATGTTTATCTTTTTTTCTTCTCCAATATTTTCCAGTATTTCATATATTAATTGTACTTCTATTCCTCCATCTATTTCTTTTACATTTATTTGTTTGTTTATTGGGGTTGGTTTGTCTTTTATTTCTACGGATAGTTCTTCTTCGAGCTCTTTTACTAGCATATTTTTTAGTTCTTCATAGGTATATTCTTTTTCTATACTAGTGGTTTCCTGATATTCGTCTATCCCTAACTCAATCGGTAAATAGAAATCGGAAAATATCTTTAATTTTTTTCTTTCATTTATTGTATCATATTTTTCAAATTTTGGAAGACTTTTATATAAATTTATTTGAAAATTATTTAATTTTATGGAATATCTTTTTTCGGAGTTTCCTGTAAAATTCTTTTCTTCTTGTTTATATGTCTTACTTTTAGTGGCTTCATACCAAACTCTTGCTTCTATTTCCGCTTCACTATGTACATATCTTGTTCCTGTATATTTTCCTTCCATCCATCCGTCCTACAAGTATTGTGTCTTTTGTTACAACATCTCCGATTTTTACTACGGGTGTACCTGTTTTGGCGTTTATTTTTGTTATTACTCCTGATTTGTTTGCTACTATGTTACAATATTCGTTTTTGTTTATTATTTCTGGTTTTTCTGTGTTTTCTACTATTTTTATTATTGCATTTGTTCCGTTTAAGTCTATGCTCATCCATGCTATGTCATCTCTTTTTAGTCTTATACCTCTTATTATTTCTTCTGTGTCTATTTTTGATTTTTGTGCTCCTATTGTTATTCCTTTTTCGTTTATTTGTTGTAATATTTCTTGTGTGTCTATTTTTTCATTTCCTAATATCTCGATATTCCACACATATCTTGATGTTCCTAATATACTGATTATTATCGCTAATAGTGCTATTACAAATATTTTTCTTTTTTTGTATCTGTTTAGCATAAATGGTAAGCCTTTTTTTCTATTTATATTTATCCTGCATTTGGTTTTTTTTGCTACTTCTTTTATCTTTTTAAAATCTTTTATGCTGATATTTGTTTGCATATATGTAGATTTGTCCCTTTTTGTGTTCCATAATAATATCCTTTTACTTATACACATGTTTATAAATCTTTCTATAAAGTACCCTTCTACTGATATATTTACATATCCACAAATATAACTTAATAAGATTTTAAATATCACTTACTTTTCCTCCATCTCATCTTCTTCATAGTTTTCGAATTCTATGCTGTCAATTTTTCCTGTAATTTTCATATCGTCTTGGTTCATTTGTATTAAATTTAGGTTGAATCCATTTACATTTATTATTCCTATGTGTGTGTTTACTTTTATATAGAAACTTTCGTATTCTATTATGTTTTTATAGTTTTCTATTAACATTTCACTAAATCCAATTATTGAGATTTTCGGTGTGTTTGATACTACTTCTGCTGGCATTTCTAGGATTTCATTTATCCTGTTCATTCCTCTGGTTATTCTTTTTTTCTTTTTCAATGGCGTTGTCTCCTTTGACATGTTTTTTTATAAAAGGGCACAGTGGTGTCATGTCTTACTTCGAGCCCAGTTAAATTTGGCTTTGCCAAATTTATCATAGGTATTCCCTCAAACGGTGCCCCTACAAATATTTACTCAATCGGTACCCTTACATTTCGAGCAAAATTTGCTTCGCAAATTTTTCACGATGCGTTCGCAAGAATATAAAAATATAAAATTAATTTTATATTTTTATATTCTTTCTCACTTTTCAAATTGTTCTATGCTTTTGAATTCGTAGCCCATTTCTTTTATTTTTTTTATTACGTCTCCTAGTATTTCTGAGTTGTCTTTTGAGGTTGAGTGCAGTAGTATTACTGCTCCTGGATGTATATTTGCTATTATTTTTTCTTTTCCATATTCTGTTCTTCCTTGCTTTTTTTCGTCCCAGTCGTCATATGCTAGACTCCACATTACTGTTGTGTATCCTAAGTTGTTTGTTATTGCTAGTGTTCTTTCACTGTATTCTCCTTTTGGTGGTCTTATGTATCTCATTTCATATCCTGTTTTTTCATATACTGCTGTTTGTAGTTTTACTACTTCTTCTTTTATTTGTTCTTCTGATAAGTCTGGCATACTATGGTGGTTTACTGTATGTATTTAAGCTATACGGATGACGCTTTTTTTTGTATTACTTGCTATGATTA
>CAOKMR010000085.1 GCA_948469815.1 uncultured Clostridiaceae bacterium
AGAATAACTCCAAAATTTGACAAATAAAAATAAATAGCGTATAATATCTATGCGTGATAAAATTTTAGGGGTGATATATTGAAAAAGCGTATAATAATTTCTTTACTATGTGGCTTAATTATATGTTGTATAGCAGTATATAGTTTTGCGACAACAGGAATTGTTAACACAGACACGTTAAGGCTAAGAAAAAGCAATTCAACAGACTCATCTATAATAACATTACTTTCAATAGATGAAAAAGTTGAAATATTAGAACGTACTGATAACGGTTGGTATAAAGTAAAATATATAGACTCAAAAACAAACAACGCATACGAAGGTTATGTAAGTGGAGACTATATAAAAGTAAAAGAAGAAATAAAAGAACCACCAACAAATCCTAGTGAAGAAAACAAAACTTCAGAAGAAGAGAATAAAACTCAACCAGAAGAAAACAAAAATATTCCTTCAGAAGAAGAAGGTACGAAAGAAAGCGTAGAAGAAAGTACTACTAAAATAATAAACAAGGGCGAAAAAATATATAAAATACCATTAATAAATTCTAACACGATTAGTGTATTAGAAAATGATGTGACAGTAGAAATATGCACAGAAATAAATGGATGGTCTTATGTAACTTCAGATAATATAGAAGGATGGGTAAGAACAGAAAAATTAAAAGATTCTGGTACTAAAAATAAAATAGGATATATTAATACAAACTCAGTAAATTTTAGAGAAAAGCCAGACTCTTCAGGAAAAGTCATATCAGCACTATCAAGAAACGCAGAAGTAGAAATTATAGAAGAAAATAATGGTTGGATAAAAATACAATATAAAGGCAATGTAGGGTATGTTGGAACAAAATATGTATCAGACACAAAAATTCAAACAACATCAAGAAGTGCAGGAAGTAGAAAAACAAAAACAGCAAAAGCAAAAACAGCAACAAAAACTACAACTAAGACCAAAACAGCAGAAATAGCAACAACAGAAACATTACCTGCAAAAGCGGAAGCGGTATCAGCGAATGCAAATGCCTCAGAAATAGTATCATATGCTAAAAAATATTTAGGATATAGATATGTACATGGAGGAAACAGTCCAGCTGGATTTGACTGTTCAGGATTTACACAATATGTTTATAAACATTTTGGTTATTCTTTATCACGTTCAAGTAGCAGTCAAGCAGGAAATGGAACTGGAGTAAGTAAAACCAATTTACAACCAGGAGACATATTATGTTTCTCAGGTTCAAAAGGAAGCAAAAGAATATCACATGCAGGAATATACATTGGAGGAGGAAAATTTATACACGCAGCAAACTCACGAAAAGGAGTAATAATCTCCAATGTAGACGGCGACGGGTATTTCTATGTATGTGCAAGAAGAATAGTAAATTAGCTGTAGGGGAGCCCTTTGGGCAACCGCAAAACATTATATATTATAAATATGAAACAACAATGGGGGCAATAAAAAAATAAGAAGGTAAAAATGAAACGACCAATATTAACAGCACTAATAGGATATATAATAGGAATAATTTGGGAGCTATACTTAAAAACAAGTATAGCTCCCATTGTTATTATATTAATTGTAATAGAGGTAATTATAAATGGCATAGATAACCATACGCATACAATAACAAATAAGCGTATTACTAATATAAAAGCAATAATAATACTAATAACATCAATACTAATATCAAATAATGTAACCGCATATCAAAACAGCAAATATCAAAATATTTACAAAATGAGCACAGAAGAGCAAACATACATAGGAACAATAATCAGTAATGAAACAAAAGGAGAATACAAAAATAATTATACAATAAAAATAGAAAAAATTGGCATAAAAACAAAATGTAAAAACATAAAACTAACATTAAGCATCGCCAAAAAAGAAAAAATCAAATTAGAATATGGAAACAAAATAAAAATCAAATGTAATTATAATGCACCAGAAAAGCAAAGAAACTATAAAGGATTTGACTATTCAGAATACCAAAAAACAATAAAAATTTATGGAACAATAACATACACTGGAAATGGGATAGAAATTTTAAAAAAAGAAAATTTAAGCAATATACAAATAGTAACACATAGAATAAACCAAAAAATAGAAAACAACATAAAAAAGCTATTTCAAAAACAAGAAGCAGGAATATTAAATGGAATATTGTTAGGAAATAATCAAAACATAGACGAAAAAATTAAAGAAGAATTTAGAAATAGTGGAATATATCATATATTAGTAGTATCAGGTGCACACATGACATACATCATATTAGGAATTACATATCTTTTAGACAAAATAAATATAAGCAGTAAAAAAAAGGTAATATTAAAAATATTAGGAATAGTATTTTTTATGTTAATAACATCAAATTCAATTTCAGTATCAAGAGCAGGAATAATGGGAATTATTGCATTAGGAGCAAGCTTTTTTTATAGAAAAAGAGATACAATAAACAGTGTATGCCTATCAATGCTTATAATATTAATATGTAATCCATATAGCATAAACAGTATAAGTTTTCAACTATCATATGGAGGAGTAATAGGAATTTTAGCATTAAATAAACCATATGCTAAATTACTAAGAAGAATGAAATTAAATAAGAAAATATCAGAAATGGTGTCAGTAATCTTATCAGCACAAACAATGATAATTCCTATAATGATAATAAACTTTCACACAATATCATTAACATTTTTATTTGCCAATATGATAGTAAGTTATTTAATAGGAATAATAATCATTTTAGGATTCATATGTGCATTTATATCATTAATATCATTAAAACTATCAGGATTTATAGCGATTTTTCTTCGCATAGCACTAAAAATTTTAATTCTAATAGCCAATATCTTTGGAAATATACCATTATCAAAAATATATGTAACAACACCACATATATTATCTATTTTACTGTATTATATAATAATTTTTGGGCATAGCGGTATTATGTCCTTTGTGCATTGCCACAATCGGTTCCCCTACAACGAAAAATTTTTCAGCTATTGCCTGTCACTTCTCATATCTAATTTCTCGCATCTTACCCCTCATATTAATAATAACTCTAATATTCAATAACAAAATAAACATATCAAAAAACTTAAAAATATATTTTATAGATGTAGGACAGGGAGACTCAAGTTTAATTATAACTCCAAACAACAAGAAAGTATTAATAGATGGAGGAGGAACAATGAACTCATCTGGAAAATTTGATATAGGAGAAGACACTCTACTTCCATATTTATTAGATAGAGGAGTAAATAAAATAGACTATCTCATGATATCACACTTTGACGCTGACCACTGCCAAGCAGTAATTGCCATATTAAACTCACTAAAAGTAAAAAATATAATAATATCAAAACAAGCAGAAAAAGTAGATAACTATGAAAAAATAATGGAAACAGTAGCCAAGAAAAAAATAAATATTATGGTAGTAAAAAGAGGAGAAGTAATAAAAGTGGATAACAATGTGGAAATTAAAATAGTTTATCCAGAAAGCAAATTGTATTTTGATGACATAAACAGCAACTCAATAGTAGCAAAATTAAAATACAATAAATTCACAATGTTATTCACAGGAGATATAGAAAGTAAAGCAGAAGAAAGAATAGTTAATATTGCCAAAGATGAACTAAGAGCTAAAATTTTAAAAGTTGCACATCATGGGTCAAAGACATCAACCACAGAAAAATTTATAGAAGCGGTAAAGCCAGAAATTGCTCTAATAGGGGTAGGGAAAAACAATAAATTTGGGCACCCAAATGAGAGTGTTATAGATAGATTAAAAGAGAAGCGGAGTAAGGATATATAGAACAGATGAAAGCGGTGAAATCAGCGTAATTGTAAACAATAAGGGAAACATAGAAATAAAAACACATATCAAAAATTGCGACTAAAAATAGTTGCATAATCATATAAGGAGTGATATAATATATGAGTAAAGTAAGAAAAGATATAGAAAGGCTAAAGTCAAAACCAAAAGATTTTACATATGATGAATTAAAGAAGATTTTAAATAATTTTGGTTTTATAGAAAATAATAAAGGTAAAACATCTGGTTCAAGAGTAGTATTTGAAAATTTAGGTATTAATAAGAAAATCGAATTTCATAAGCCACATCCTAATAATATAATAAAATCATATCAAATTAATAAAATTTTGAAATTATTGAATGAATGGAGGATTTTATAATGAGTAATATAATGAAATATAAAGGATATTGGTCACAAATAAGATATAGTGATGAAGACGAATGCTTTTGGGGGGAAGTAGAGGGATTAAAAGATACATCCATTACATTTGAAGGAAACACAGTAAAGGAATTAAAAAAAGACTTTAAAGATGCAATTGATCATTACATAAGTGTATGCAGAGCAGAGAATGAAGAACCAGAAAAGCAATGTAAAGGCTCATTAAACGTTAGATTAGGAGTAGAACTTCATAACAGGGCTAAAATGAAATCAATAGAAAAACACATATCAATAAATGAGTTAATAAAAAATGCAGTAATTGCATATTTAGAAACAAATAAAGAATAAAAAAATGTTATATGTGTAAGGGTTATGGAAATATTACAAAAATACAACAAAACTGTAATAAAAATGTAATAATATAAAAATGAGAAGAAAAAGTATAGGAAAAAATAGTAAAAGAATAGAAAAATTTACAAATTGACTATTATATTAAAAAAATAGATATTGACAATAAAAAATAAAAATGTAAAATATAGTAAGACAATTAAGTATTACTTATACTCATAAGAAATCATATAGATATACTAATGAATATAAGAAAAATACATAAGATAAATCATACTAAAGAAAATAATAAACATAAGATAAATAAAAAAACAACAAAAGACAATTATGGGCACGTTAGAACGTGTCCTTTTTTGCCATAAGGGACGGAGAATTTTAGCAATTTCGCAAAAGGTGTACTATATAAAATAGAAGAAATCATATTTACAAAACTGTGTCTATTTGATATAATACAAAAAATGTGGGGGTGTGGCTAGCAAAAATGAAAAATAAGTCATTTAGTTACAGTCAATGAATACTATATATGAGGTGAAAAAAGTATGAGATATCATAATCTTAGATTTGACATTTGGCTATGCTTGGCATTAAGTGTTTTACTTAGTTTTATTCCAGTCAAAATAGCAGAGAAAATGTTACCAAAACAATATGAAAAATATGTAGAAGAGCATACAGTAGAAAATGGAGCAATCGGTGGAATAGCTGATGAAAATGTACATAGAGCTCAAAATGTTGAAGAATTATTAACACATGATACATTTACAGTAATATCTCCAGGAATCGAATATCGTAATCGTGGTGGAGGGTATCATGGAAAATATTATATGCAAGCTTTAACATTACCATCTGGAGAAAAAATAGCTGCTATAATTAATAATGACTCTGTACAAAAAACAGGAGAAACGATATATGATGGTGATTCGATATTACCAGTTGGAAAAATAGTATATGAAGACTTATCAAAAGATGAATATTTCATAAATCAAATTGAATACAAAGAAAAATTAAGTAGAACAGACTTTTATATAGACATGTTAGGAGAAGGCGGAAAAGTTAGTCAAGAAGATTACACAGAAGCACCAACCATAATAATACAAATAGTAACTGTATTAATTGCATTTCCTATTTTCCATGCAATAGGTTCAAAAATAGGAATATTTCCTTACTTTTTCCCACCTAAGGAAAAGAAAAAAAGTGAGTGGGATTAGAAATAAAAATAAAAGGAGTAATAAAAATGGAAAACGAACAAATTAAAAAAATCAATGTGTTATATATTTTTTCATACATTGTTATACCTATTTTAGTATGTGCTTTATGCTATATACTTAGTGCCTTATTCTTTCCTAAAGGAAACATGGCAGTAATTTTACTTATGGGACCAACTATCATATCTGTAGTATGGTGGATATTTGGTGGAAAAATGCTTTTTAAGCAAAAACAGAAAAAAATGGAGTCAGAATTAGAACAAAGTGGATTTAAACGTAACCAAACATTTTATGCAGATGGTAGTACAGTTGTTGTAGATACAGAAAATGGCAAAATTGCTATATTATTCTTCTGGAATCCTTTTCAAAGTTATATATTACCAGCTAGCCGTATTACAAAAGCTTGGGTAGATGACGGAAAAGGTGGAGCTGGATTTATGGAAGGAAGTAGTAGAGTTAGTTTCCTTTTCAATATAGATGATGTAAAAATAAGAGTCAACACATTTACTTCTAATCAACGTTGGCGTATGGATAGTGATTACATTCTTACTGGAATTTCTAAAGCTGATATGATGGTTGAAGTGATAGAAGAAGCAAGGAGAAATTCAAAATAATTATGGGAATATTACGAAAAATGTGCTCAATTTTTCATGATGACTGGTGTAGTAAATGTCAAAGCCAGATGAGTGAAACAGGGCGAAAACTATATATGCTACCAATGACAGTAGGGCATTACGTATCACATGAAGATGCAAATTACTATATAAATAATTTAATTAGAGTAGAGAAAAAAGCAGACATACCAACTGCAACATATGCATGTGGAATTGTAAGTTATTTCTGTGGTAAATGTGGTCATAGAGCAGTAAAACTATCTATATTTTTGCCAGTAAGAGATGTAGAAAAATATGAAGACACAATCTATTTTGAAAATGGGGAATTAGATGAATTCCTTGAACAATAAAAAAATTAAGAAAATGGAAAAGAGAACAGTCTAAAACTGAAATTGGGACAGTTCTCTTTTGAAATTTAGATACATAAACAATTTTCTATAATTGTATGAAAAATAGTGTAATTTTAATTGAAAATATATAATAAACTTTATAGTAACAAAATAAAAACGATAAGAGGTAAAAATGGGCATATTAGAAATTTTATTAATTAGTATAGGCCTTGCAATGGACGCTTTTGCAGTATCAGTATGTAAGGGATTAGCAATGAGAAAAATGAACTGGAAAAAAGCAATAATAATAGGACTATATTTCGGAATATTTCAAGCTGTAATGCCAATTATAGGATATTATCTAGGAGAAAGATTTGAGAGTTTAGTAACAAGCATAGACCATTGGATTATATTGGGATTACTAGTATTCATAGGTGGAAACATGATAAAAGAATCATTTGAAAAAGAAAATACAGAAGCAAATGAAAACATAGACATAAAAACAATGATGATATTAGCAATAGCAACAAGTATAGATGCATTAGCGGTAGGAATAACATTTGCCTTTTTTGAAATAAACCTAATATCAGTAGTTTTAGCAATAGGAATAATAACATTTATATTATCAGTTATAGGAGTCAAAATTGGAAACAAATTTGGAGCAAAATATAAAAGAAAATCAGAATTTGTGGGAGGGTTAATATTAATCCTAATAGGTATAAAAGTGTTAATGGAACATTTAGGAATAATATAAATTAATAAAGAACAAAAAATTGTTAAATTTACTATGGAGTTTGGGTTGTCTTCCCATTTCCATAGTTTTATTGTTTTTATATGTTTCTACATGTTTGCACTATTCTATAAATTTGTGTTTGTAGGGATGATAAATTTTTATATGAATTAATGTAGGGGCG
>CAOKMR010000086.1 GCA_948469815.1 uncultured Clostridiaceae bacterium
AAATAGGAATTATTTTAAATAAGACAGAAAACTGGGCTAGAGTAACATTTTATCGTGGAAAAAAATCAATTGAAGGAGATGTTTGGTATGAAAGAACAAAAAATATGTAATATTGTCCAAGATTTACTACCTAATTACATTGAAAATTTAACAAATGAAGAAACAAATAAGTTTATTGATGAACATTTAAAAGAGTGTTGTGAATGTAAGCAAACCTTAGAAAGTATGCAGAAAGATTTAAAAGTTGATGATACGGTTAGAGATAAAAAGACTGTAAAATACTTTAAAAAATACAAAAGTAAACTAAGAACTTTAAGGATTATATTATTAATAATAATTGTTGCCTTCGTTGGAAATACTGTAAGAAAAATGGTTATAATATCACAAATGTCTAAAAAAGCAGAAATGTATGTAAATTCTGAAAATTATCATATTATGGACTACATTTATAAGAAAGACAAAACAATAATATCAGAGCAATTCGTCTTAGGAGATAAAATAAAATTAACAACTATTGAATTGACTCCAGAAAAAAGAGATGTAGTTACATATTATGCCAAAAAATATGGTATTGATGAATGGGGAAATGATATATGTAAGACTAACATTTATAGAGAATCAGAGAATAATAAAATTGCAGAATTAAATACAGAGCATGGAATAATTGGTGGTACCCCTATGAATTGGCTCGAAACGTACGATTTTCTTCATTTGATTTTAGCTTCAATACATTCTTCTATAAAAACTACTACTTATGAAGGAAAGGAATGTTACTATATATCATCAAATCCTAAAAAATGTTATTTTTTTAATAATAATATGCACATAGACAAAAATACTGGACTCGTTATAAATAGTGGAGCATGCGAAACAATATATGTAGATGGTCATATTGATAGAGCACCAGCTACAGATTATATATATGAATTTAATACAGTAACAGAAAATGACTTTATTGAACCAGATATTAGTGAATATGAATTAAAACAATAATTATAAAAGTTAGTTTGTACAATATATCCATCTCCTCTTATATTAAATGAGAAAATTTAACTTATATATTAAATTTTCTCATTTTTATTATTGTTTTTTATACAATGTTGTGCTATACTAGTAAGGATGTTTTTCGAGAAAAATGGAAAGGCATCACTCAGTAGAAATGTGCATATTCAAAATTGGAGGATAACTTTCATGAAATAGCATTAATGCTATTTTTTTATTGGAATTCTTATGACCACTTCAGTCCCTTGGTCCTTTTTGCTTTTTATGTCTATGTTTCCATTGTTTTTGTCTAGTATTTCTTTTGCTATTGATAACCCTAGTCCTGTTCCTCCCATTTCTCTTGTTCTTGATTTGTCTACTCTATAAAATCTTTCGAATATTCTGTTTAGGTCTCCTTCTGGTATTCCTAGACCATTGTCTATTATTTTTACATATGCATCATTGTATATGTACCCTACATACATCTTTATAGTTCCTTTTTCTGGTGTGTATTTTATACTGTTTGTTAATATGTTTAGTACTACTCTTTCTATTCCGTCTTTGTCTGCATATACTGTTGGTATGTTTGCTGTTACAAAACATTCTGCATTATGCCCCTTTTTTTGCATTTCTATTTGTAGCTTTTCTTGACATCTTTTTACTAGTTCTCCTAAGTCGAATTCTACTTTTTTTGTTCTGTCTTCATCATTGTCATATTTTGATAATGTTAATAAATCTGTTACGAGTTTCGCCATCCTTCTGGCTTCTGTTGCTATTACATTTAAGAATTTTTCTTGCGTTTCTTTGTCATAGTCTCCTTCTAGTAATGTGTCTGCATATCCCATTATTGATGTTATTGGAGTTTTTAGCTCATGTGATACGTCTGCTACAAATTCTTTTCTCATGTTGTCTAGTTTTACATGTTCTGTTATGTCTTGTATTACTACTATTACTCCTGTTGGTGTTTCATTTTCATTTCTTAATGGCGCAAAGAACATATATATGTAGTTGTCTCCTATTGTTGCTCTTTGTGCTGTTGATGTCCAGTTTTCTAAGTATATTACTTTTTCTAAGTTTACATTTATATTGTATTTTCCAAATATTTTGTCAAATGTGTCGTCTTCCGGCATTATTCTTAATAGTCTTGTCGCTGCTGGATTTATTAGTGATATTTTGCCTTCCATATCAAATGCTAATATTCCATCTGTCATATGTAATAACATTGTTTCTATTTGCTTTTTTTGCATTGATACTTCTTTTACATTTTCTTCTGATTCTTTTATTAGTTTTTCTGATGGCTCTATGATTTTCTTTGCAGTTAGTATTCCTATTATTATTGATAATATTACATATACTAATGTTATTATTCCTATTACTATTTCTATTTTTAATATGCTTTTATTTATTATTTCTGAGCTGTTTTCTATATTTTGAGTTTCTAACATTATTATTGTTGCTATTCCTATTGATAGTATCCCTATTAGTCCTGTTATTATTAATATTATTGCTAGTTTTGCTTTTGCTTTTTTTAACATGTCTTCCTCCTATTATAAAATAAAGGGTAGACACATTGTCTCCCTCTTATTCTTTTAGGTTGGAAAAGAATTGTTCTTTGGCTAGGCGCACGAAGGAGATATTCCCGCAGGCGTGCGTTTGCACGTTGAGGAGAAATCGACTGAGTAGCAATTTTAGCGAGTAAAATTTATTTCATAAATTTTTCACGCTATGTCTTTCAGACTACGCCAATGGGCAATTATTTTTCAACCATATTTACTGTTCTGGTTTGGCAATATAATACCCAATCCCTCTTTTTGTGACTAATATTTTAGGGTCTGTTGTGTCATCTTCAATTTTTTCTCTTATTCTTCTTACTGTAACATCTACTGTTCTTATATCCCCAAAATACTCGTATCCCCATACTTTTTCAAGTAATAACTCTCTTGAAACAACTTGACCTGGTTGATTTGCTAAATATCTTAGTACTTCAAATTCTCTAACTGTTAAATCTACTTTCTTTCCTCTAACTTTTACTTCAAATTTATCTAAGTCTAGTTGTAAATCTCCTATTGTTATTTTTCTATCGTTCTCTTTTGCTTCGGTTTCTGCTATTGCTCCTTGTGATAGTTCATATTTTCTTAGGTTTGCTTTTATTCTTGCTATTAGTTCTCTTACACTAAATGGTTTTGTAACATAGTCATCTGCACCAAGTTCAAGCCCTAATATTTTGTCTATTTCTTCTTCTTTTGCTGTTAACATTATTATTGGTATATTTAAGGCTGTTCTTACTTTTTTACAGACTGTTAGTCCATCCATTTTTGGTAACATTATGTCTAATAATATTATGTTTGGCTTTTGCTCTAATGCTATATTTACTGCTTCCATACCATCGTTTGCAATTAATGTGTTATATCCTTCTTTTTTTAAATTGTATTCTAATATATCTACAATTGGCTTTTCGTCATCTACTATTAATACTGTTTTTCTGTTTTCTTTTACAATATCTAATTCCATGATTGTCACACCTTTCACATATTTTATATCATAATATTATTTTTTTAACAAGGGTTTTCTTTAATTTTTTATAACGATTTCATCTTTTGTGTTACAGTTTAGGTGGTCATAATTCACTATAAATTTGTGTTTGTGGGGATGATTTTAAAAATGGAGATATAGATTTTAACATTGTTTTATTATAGAATATGCATTTATCTGTAGGGGCACAGCGCACCGTGCCCAAATAGATAATTATAGATTTTATATAATTTTAATATTAAATGATATATCCTATAATTTTATTGTTATGTTAAATGTTATAATTTTTGCCTATTTCATTGGGCACGGTGCGCCGTGCCCCTACAATGGTTATGAATATATTTGTAATTAATATTAATGTTTAAATTTCTATAATTTCATTGGGCAGACACAGGGCCTGCCCCTACATTTTCTCTACAATTTTAAATTAACATAAAAATTTATAATAAACACAAACCTAAATTTCTGCAATTGGGCACATGCAATGTGCCCCTACATTTATTATTCATCATTGATTTTATATAATAAAATGACCCTTACAAACCCAAATTTTTATATTAGAACATTATGAATTGTAATGTTTTTCTATTAATTTTGTTATTTCTATTATTGGTACTATTAAAAATGCTAACCCAAAGGCTGTTATAAATTCTACAAATGAAATACTTGTGAAACCAAATAGTTTTACAAAGAATGGTATATATATTATGCCTAATGTGAATATTGTTGTTAGTATAAATGCTCCTAATAACCACCAGTTCATGTGTTTCATTCTAAATATTGAATTTCTCTGTGATCTCATACATACTGCGTGGAACATTTCTATGAAGTTCATTGTTAAGAATGCCATTGACATTCCATCTCCTGATTCTGCTAGTCTCCATACTCCATTTTCCATATATTCTCCTATGAAGAATGATAGTACTACTAAAAATCCCATTATTAATCCATGTATTATCATGTCTCTTCCTGCACCGTTTGAAAATACACTTTCATTTGATTTTCTTGGTTTTCTTTTCATTATGTCGCCTTCTGCTTTTTCCATTCCTAGTGCAAGTCCTGGTGCACTGTCTGTTACCATATTAATCCATAGTAAGTGTGCGGGTGTTAACATTGTTACTCCTAATACTGATGATGTGAATACTGCTACTACTTCTGCCATGTTTGTTGAAAGTTGAAATTGTAGTACTTTTCTTACATTGTCATATATTTTTCTTCCTTCTTCTACTGCATTTACTATTGTCGCAAAGTTATCATCTGCTAATACTACATCTGATACCCCTTTTGTTACGTCTGTACCTGTTATTCCCATACTTATTCCTACATCTGCCATTTTTATTGATGGTGCATCATTTACTCCATCTCCTGTCATTGCTGTGATGAGATTTTGGGATTTTAATATTTTTACAATTCTGGTTTTATGTTCTGGTTGTACTCGTGCATATACTGAGCATGTTTTTACTACTTTTATTAATTCTTCGTCTGATAGTTCTTCTATTTCTGCTCCTGTTATTGCTTCTTTTGCGTCTTTTATTATTTTTAAGTCTTTTGCTATTGCTACTGCTGTGTCTTTATGGTCTCCAGTTATCATTATTGGTCTTATTCCTGCTTTTCTACATTCTTCTATTGCTCCATATACTTCTTTTCTACATGGATCTATCATTCCTACGAAACCTATGAATGTCATGTTTTTTTCTAGTATTTCTGATTCATATATTTCTGGTTTTTCTGTGTATTCTACATATGCTGCTCCTAGTACTCTGTATGCTTTGTCTGCAAATTCTTTACTTTTTTTCATTATGTCTTTTTTGACTTGTTCTGTTAGTTCTTCTACTTTTCCATCTTTTAGATATGTTTTACATCTTTCTAATAATATTTCACATGCTCCTTTTGTGTATTGTGTATATTTTCCTTCTTCTTGATGTATTGTAGACATCATTTTTCTGCTTGAATCAAATGGTATTTCTCCAACACGTGGACTCTTTTCTTCTATCTTTGATTTTAATAATCCTATTTTTTTTGCATATTCTACTAATGCATTTTCTGTTGGCTCTCCTTGCGCATGTTCATCATTTTCTCCTATTTTTGAGTCATTACATAATGCCATTGCTTTTGCTAATAATTCTTCGTTTTCTGTATTTTTGTCTACTACTGTCATTTTGTTTTGTGTTAGTGTTCCTGTTTTGTCTGAACATATTACTTGTGTACATCCTAAGGCTTCTACTGCTGTTAATTTTCTTATTAGTGCTTTACGTTTTGCCATTGAGGTTACACCTATTGATAATATTATTGTTACTACTGCTGGTAATCCCTCTGGTATAGCAGCTACTGCTAGTGCAATTGCTACTAAAAATGTATCTAGTATTACTTTTCCTGTGAATACTCCTTGTCTTACAATTCCAAATATGAATACAAATACACTTATTGCTATTACTATTTTTGTTAATACTTTTGATAGTTCTGCCATCTTTCTTTGTAGTGGTGTTTGTTCATCAATTGCTTGATTTAGTGCGTCTGCTATTTTTCCAATTTCTGTTTTCATTCCTGTTTCTACTACTACCGCTTTTCCTCTTCCATATGCTACTGTACTTCCACTGTATAACATATTTCTTCTGTCACCTAGTGATATGTCCTTTTGTTCTTCTTTTAATTCTAACATTCCTATTATCTTACTTACTGGGACTGATTCTCCTGTTATTGCTGCTTCTTCTATTTTCATACTATGGCTTTCTAGTATTCTACAGTCTGCTGAGATTGCATCTCCCGCTTCTAATATTACTATATCCCCTGGCACTAGTTCTTCACTTTTTACAATTTCCATTTTCCCATCTCTTAATACTTTTGATGTTACTGCTGTCATTTCTTTTAATGAGTCTATGGCTTTTTCTGCTTTGCTTTCTTGTATAATTCCTAAAATGGTATTTATCGCTACTACAAATAAAATAATAAATACATCTGTGAATGATTCATTTTGTATAATTGCTGTAAATGCTGATATTCCTGCTGCTACTAATAACATTATTATCATTGGGTCTAACAATGATTTTAATACTTTTTTATATATCGGTTCTTTTGGCGGTTCTGCTAATTTGTTTGCTCCATATTTTTCCTTTCTTTTTTTTGCTTCCTCTCCTGTTAATCCTTCCTCTGTTGCATTTAATTCTTTTAATACTTTTTCTTTTTCTTCTAAATAGTATTTCATTTTTTCCTTCCTTTCTCTTTATATTATTTTTATTTGTAGTCTAAATTATTCCTTTTGTTGTTAAATTTTACAAAAGTAGCTTCTTATCTCCATTTCTATTTTGTCTGTTTTTTATATAATAGGAAAGTTATACTTTCCTATTATATAAATGCTATAATCGCTAGCCCTTGAGATTTTCTCCTTACAGTCGAAAACTCAATCGGGCGAGAACAAATTAAAGAAAAATCTTTGATTTTTCTTATTTGTTCTATTTATTCTTATATTATATTATCCTATAAATTAAAATTCAATACTTTTGGAACTAAAATTCAATACTTTTGTCATAGGGGACGGAGAATTTTGGCAATTTTAAGAAATTGTATTATTTATTTAAATATTAAAAGTACATATTCATAATAAATATAAATGTTATAATTTCTTCCTATTTCAACGGGCAGACACAGGGCCTGCCCCTACATTTTCTCTACAATTTTAAATTAACATAAAAATTTATAATAAACACAAACCTAAATTTCTGCAATTGGGCACATGCAATGTGCCCCTACAATAAAATGTGATTAATATAAATGTTTAAATTTCTGTAATTTCAATGGGCACATGTAATTATAAGCTTTATATAATATTCAAAACATATATCTCCACCACAAACCCAAATTTATATATTGAATATTTGTGAATTAAGAATATTCTAAATGTTAATGAAATAAATTTATTACAGACTTGCATTTTATATAAAATAATGTTACTATTTAGGAAATTTAATATTTCAATTTTAAGTTTTATTCAAACTATTTTAACCAAATGGCATG
>CAOKMR010000087.1 GCA_948469815.1 uncultured Clostridiaceae bacterium
GGGGAAAAATGTTAAATGTAGAAAAATCAAGAGCAGATAAAATATATGGAAATGATAAATTGCAACCAGTTATTTTAGCAGTTGGAGCAGGAATTGGTGCAGATTTTGATATTACAAAAATAAGATATGGAAAAGTAATAATAATGGCAGACGCTGATGTAGATGGTGCACATATTAGAACTCTATTATTAACATTCTTCTTTAGATATATGAGACCATTAATAGAAAATGGAAATGTATATCTTGCACAACCACCATTATATAAAATATCAAAAAAAGGAATTGAAGACATATATTGTTACACAGATGAGGACATGGAAAATGCATACAAAGAATTAGAAGAAAAAGGAATAACAAGAGAACAATTAGGATTACAAAGATATAAAGGACTAGGAGAAATGAACCCAGATCAATTATGGGAAACAACAATGGATCCAGCAAGAAGAATACTAATAAAAGTAACAATGGAAGATGCAATGAAGGCAGATCAGATATTTACTTTATTAATGGGTGATGAAATAGAACCTAGAAGAGAATTTATCGTAAAAAATTCTAAGTTTGTTAAGAATTTGGATATATAGAAAGACCGAAGGTTCCGAATAATCGGAACCTTCGGATTATGTAAAAAGTAAAGCTAATATTAATCTACAGCTAAAACTATTATGCATAAATACTCAACTAATATATATTACTATATAAATAATCAATTTTCCACACATAATAATCAGTTGCTAGGCCATAAAAACACTTTCAATAACCATATTCATCCTTATGAATAAAGGACTAATAACAATCATTACGAAATATAAATATGACCGTATCTCAAATATATTACCTATAATTTAACCATATATAAAAAATATAAAAAATGATCTATAAGAAGATTTAAAATATAAAAATATAGCTTACATACAAATAATATATTCTTATCGCCGGCATAATATAATCTTAAAAATAAAACTATAATACACCTTTGCTCGAATAATATAAAACCTAATAAAATTTTATATTACTCTTTGAATCAACTAATATTAACCTTACATTATTTATTATAATCAAAATAAAAAAAAATATACAAAAAAATAAAAAAGTATTGACAAAATAAAAAAAGATGATACAATATCAGTAATTTAAAGTCAAAAAAATTTTTAATCAAATCTATTTTATCAATTAAAAATAAAAAGTTTTATCTAAAAAAATCCAAAAAGGAGAAAAAATGAAAAATTTAATATCTGTTCAAGAATGGTTGCCATTTTCTAAAGTTTTTAAGAAAGGAGTAGTAAAATTAAAAGATGACTCATATGTAAAAATATTAAAAATAGTTCCGATAAATTATAGTCTAAAATCGGAAATAGAAAAAGAGGCAATATTAAATTCTTACAAAATTTTCTTGAAAACATGTAATTTTAATCTACAAATTTTAATTCAATCAAACAAAGAAGACATAAATCAAATTATATCAAAAATTAATAATCAAATAAAAAAAGAAAAAGAAGAAAAAATAAAAAAAATATCAGAGAAATATATTAATTATATAAAAGAAATTAATTATAATAAAAAATCAACAGCAAGAAGATTTTATATAATAATAAAAATATCTAATAAAAAAGGTGAAGAAAATATACAACAAGAACTAGAAGAAAAATATCTAAAAATAAAAGAAGGACTAGAAAGATGTGGCAATAGAATCGAAGAAATAGAAACAAAAGAAGAAACAAGGGAGGTTTTATTTTCTTTTTATAATAAGAGATTAAGCCAGTTATAGATAAAAATAATATAAAAAATATTTTTAAAATTTGAAAGGAAAAAATATGAAACAAAAAGAGGAAATAGAATTAGAAAAAGGAAATTTCAAAGATATAGACTATATAAGTCCATCATATATAGATAAAAAAAATCCAAAGTACTTTGAAATAGATGGGATAAAATATTCTGGATTATTAATAATAAATTATAATAGAGAACATAGCGAATTAATTTTAAAAAATTTAATTGATATTAATATAAACATAAATATATCCATTTTTTATGAAAAAAAGGATAATTTCAAAGTTATTAGAGAATTAACTTATTATATTGGCAATTCAGGAGCAGAAATAAAAGAAAATGGGAAGAAAAATAGAGAAGATATAGAATTAATATCATACACGCATAATGACGCACAATATATAAGAAAAGAAATGCAAATAAACAATGAAGAACTTTATAACATATATATATACATAGAAATATTTTCAGAAGACGAAAAAGAATTAGAATATTTTTTAAATAAAGTAGAAGGAATTATACAAAGTCAAGGAATGCAAACAAGAAGAGCTTACTTTAGACAAGAACAATGCTTTTTGTCATGTACACCAATAATGAAAAATTCAGAAGACATAAAAGCGGTCTCCAGAAGAAATATATTAACTTCTGGACTATTAGCTACATATCCATTTATTTCATCATCAATATTTGATAAAAATGGAATATTTATAGGAACAAATATGAACAATAACTCACCTGTTTTTGTTGACAAATATGACAGAGAAAAATATAAAAATTCAAACATGTGCATATTTGGTACAAGTGGAGCAGGAAAATCTTTTTATACTAAGTTATTAATAATTAGAAATAGAATTTTAGGGATAGAACAATATGTAATAGATCCAGAAAGAGAATACGAAAAATTATGCAATGAAATGAATGGAGTATTATTAAAAATAGGTCCAGCATCAAAGACATATATAAATATTTTTGACATTAGGCAAGAAAGTATAGAAGAAAATGAAAAGGGGTATTTAGCAACAAAAATAGGAAAACTAATAGGATTTTTTAATTTAGTATTTGGAGATATAAATGAAGAAGAAAAAGGAATATTAGAAAACAAAATAATAGAATGTTACAAGAATAAAGGTGTAAATTTTAATGATGAGAGCTTATTTAAAAGAGAACAAGGTAAAAAAATTTTTAAAGAAAGTAAAGATATGCCAAAATTAGAAGACTTATATAATATATTAGATGACAAAGAGAAAACTCAAAAAACATTTAAAATAAAATTATTTCCATTTATAAAAGGCTCTTTAAAATTCTTTAATAATTACACAAATATAAAAATAAATAATAAATTAATAGTTGCAGATATATATGAATTAGGAGAAGAAAATATAAAATATGGAATGTATACTTTTACTGAATTATTTTGGGACAAAATAAAATTAAATAGAAACAAAAGAAAAGCAATTTATTTAGATGAAATTTGGAGATTAATAGGAGTAACATCAAATAAATATGTTGCAAGTTTTATATATAAAATATTTAAAACTATAAGAAAATATGGAGGAAGTGCTACTGCAATAACACAAGATGTATCTGATTTATTTAGCTTAGAAAAAGGTACATATGGAAAAAGTATATTAAATAATTCGAGTATAAAAACATTTTTCTCACTAGAAGAAGAAAATATCAAAATTTTAAGTGAAAATGCAAATTTATCAGAAATGGAAAAAATAGAAATAAAAGGATTAAAAAAGGGAGAAACATTGATGTTTATAGGAGATAATCATGTTTTAGTAAAAATAGAAGCAGATGAATTTGAAAAAGAATTAATTGAATAGAAAGAAGGAATAATATGAATCAAATATTAGACAATGATTTAAATAAAGAAATAAAAGAAAATTTAATAGAAGATAATATAGAAAAAAAACAAAATAATTTTTTAGGTAATATATTAGGAAAGACCATAAATACAGCAATAGACACAGGATTAAGAATAATTTTACCAAATTCAATAGAAGATAGTGTAATAGATATAAAAAATTCATTATTTAATGATGGACTAAAAGAAGGTATAAAAAGTGCTATAAATTCTGCTATAAATTTAGGAAAAAGTGCAATAGGAATTGTAACAGGTAAATTTGAAAATGTTTCTCAAGCATATAATGCAGTAAAAAGTGGAGGGTTATTAGACAGTACATCTAAAGCATTAGATAGTGCTATAAAATCAGCAAATAAGAATGGAATGATAAAAGATGGAACTGCAAAATTTATAAAAAAAGGAAAAAATGCTTTAAAAGAATGTATATCAAGTAATATAGAAAAAACTTTTATGGAGCAAATAGACAGTGTTGAAAAAATAGGGAAATATGTTAATAACTGGAATAAATGCTTAGAAAATAAAGATTTAAAGGGAATGGAAAGAGAATATAAAAAAATACAACAAAAATTAGAATCAGTTATGCCATTAGAACAAACTTTAAACGAAGTGGAAACAATATCTAATATACAAACATTAATAAAAAACAAAGGAGGAATAGAATATTTATCAGCTGAAGAAATAGAATTAGCAAAGAAATTAATATAAGGAAAAAAAATTAAAAACTTTCACTTGCATATTTTTTATTGTTTTAGTATAATACAAGAGAATATAAAACAACGAAAAATATATAGGGAAAAGAGGATTTTAAATGGATAGACCAGAAGAAACAATAATAGAAAGAGATATTGAAAAAGAAATGAGAACAGCATACATTGATTATGCGATGAGCGTAATTGTAGCACGTGCTTTACCAGATGTTAGAGATGGTTTAAAACCAGTACATAGAAGAATTTTATATTCTATGCATGAAGATGGAATTACATCAGACAAGCCATATAGAAAATCAGCAAATACAGTAGGTTCTGTGTTAGGAAGATATCATCCACATGGAGATGCAGCAGTATATGATGCAATGGTAAGAATGGCACAAACCTTTTCATTAAGATATCCATTAATAGATGGACATGGAAACTTTGGTTCAGTAGATGGAGATCCACCAGCAGCAATGAGGTATACAGAAGCAAGAATGTCAAAAATTGCAAATTATATGATGTCAGATATAGAAAAAAATACAGTAAATTTTGTTCCAAACTATGATGATAGACTACAAGAACCAAGTGTATTGCCAACAAAATTACCAGCATTATTATTAAATGGTTCATCAGGAATAGCAGTAGGAATGGCAACAAACATACCACCACACAATTTAATAGAGGTGGTAAATGGAATAGATGCAATGATAGATAATCCTGAAATAACTAATGAAGAATTAATGCAATACATAAAAGGTCCAGATTTTCCAACTGGAGCAACAATATTAGGAAAAGAAGGTATAAAAGAAGCATATACAACAGGACGTGGAAAGATAATAATGAGAGCTGAAGCAGAAATTGAGGAAATGGCAGGAAATAGACAAAGAATAATTGTTACATCTTTACCATACCAAGTAAATAAAGCACGTCTACATCAAACTATAGATCAACTTGCTAGAGATAAAAAAATAGAAGGAATATCAGCGATAAGAGATGAATCAGATAGAACAGCTAATACTAGATTAGTAATAGAATTAAAAAGAGATGCAAATGCACAAGTAATATTAAATAGATTATATAAATATACACAAATGCAAGATACTTTTGGAGTAATAACATTAGCACTAGTAAATGGAGAACCAAAGATATTAACATTAAGAGAATGTATATATTATTTCTTAGAGCATAGAAAAGAAGTAATAGTCAGAAGAACTAGATTTGAACTTGAAAAAGCAGAAGCAAGAGCACATATATTAGAAGGATTAAGAATAGCAATTAATAACATTGATGAAGTAATAAAAATAATTAGGGAATCTTATGATGATGCAAAAGAGAAATTAATGGAAAGATTCAAATTATCAGAAATACAAGCACAAGCTATTTTGGATATGAGGTTAAAAACATTACAAGGATTACAAATAGAAAAAATAGAAGAAGAATATAGTGAATTAATGAAATTAATTGAACATTTAAAAGAAATACTTGCAAATGAATATTTAGTATATCAAATAATAAAAGAAGAATGTGAAGAATTAAAAAGCAAATATGGAGATGAAAGAAAAACAAAAATAATAGGTGCAACAGGAGAATTTGTAGATGAAGATTTAATAAAAGAAGAACAAACTGTAATAGCACTTACACACTTTGGTTATATAAAACGTATGCCTATAAATACATATAAAAGTCAAAGAAGAGGTGGAAAAGGTATTACAGGAATTGCTACACGTGAAGAAGATTTCGTAAAAAATATATTTACAGCATCAACACATGACACAATATTATTCTTTACAAATAAAGGAAAACTATATAAATTAAAAGGATATGAAGTACCAGAGGCAGGAAGAACAGCAAAGGGAACTGCAATAGTCAATTTACTAAGTTTAGACCCTGGAGAAAAAGTATCAGCAATTATCCCAATACAAAACTTTGCAAATGGAAAATATTTACTAATGTCAACAAAGAGAGGAATTATAAAAAAGACACCACTTACAGAATATGATTCATCAAGAAAGACGGGATTACAAGGAATTGCATTAAAAGACGATGATGAATTAATTTCAGTAAGATTGACTGACGGAGAAGACAATGTAGTTCTAGTAACGCAAAATGGACAATGTATAACATTTGATGAAAAAGATGTAAGGCCAATGGGAAGGGTATCACAAGGTGTAATAGGAATAAAATTAGATTCAGATGATGTTGTAATAGGAATGGAATCAATAATAACTGGAAGTAAAGCAACACTATTAACAATAACTGAAAATGGATTTGGAAAAAGAACAGAACTTGATGAATACAGGGTTCAAATAAGAGGAGGAAAAGGAGTAACAACATATAAAATTACTCCCAAAACAGGAAAAGTTGTAGGAATAAAAATAACAGATGGAAATGAAGATGTAATGTTAATAACTGATACAGGAATAGTTATAAGATTAAAAGTTTCCGAGGTTAGTGTCTTAGGACGTTCAACACAAGGTGTCACATTAATAAGAACAAATGATGGAGGAAAAGTTGTAAGTTTTGAAATTGTTGAACCAGAAGAAGAAATTGAAGAGGAAATAGAAGAAGCAAGAGATAAAAATTCAGATGAATAGAAATATAAAATAGGCATGGTAATACATGTCTATTTTTGTATTCTATAAATATTACATTTAAAAAACATAATTATAAAAAACAAATTATAAATTAAAAAAAGAAAAAAGTAAATATAGAAATAAAATAAAATAATAATTATAAAAATTAAATAATAGAAAAATAAAAAACATAATAGTAAAATAAAACTTAAATTTAGAATAAATAAATTTAATATTAAAATAAATTATAAAATAGATAATAAAAATATTAAAATAGAAAAATAAAAATAAAATAAGAAATAAAAAATGAAAGTTAAAAATTAAAATAGATAATATGGTAAAAAGAAAAATTTAAAAGTAGAAAAGAAAAGTAAGATTATAAAAATGAGAAAAAGTTAAATTGGATAAAATAGTAAAGTAAATATAGAAGGAAAATAGAAAAAACTAAATTTAAAATTGAAGAGAAAAAATGGAGAAAGTGATTATTAAAAAGGTAAATATTATAAAATGTAAAGTAGAAAAAAGATTAAGAGAGAAAGAAAAGTAACCACAAAAGATAAAAACTGAAACAAAAAGCATATACAAAAAAGCGAAAAGAAAAAGAC
>CAOKMR010000088.1 GCA_948469815.1 uncultured Clostridiaceae bacterium
TAGAATTTCAGAGGCTGATGTACGAAATGGATAATAAAGCTATAGAAGCTGCTGGTTATGATAAAGGTCTAGAAGATGGTAGAAGGCAAGGTATACAACAAGGCATTGAACAGGGTATTCAACAAGGCATTCAACAGGGTATTCAACAGGGTGTTCAACAAGGAGCACAACAAGGCATAACGGAAATTGCTAAGAGAATGTTAGCTAAAAATACAGATATTGAATTTATTATAGAATGTACTGGATTAACTAAAGAAGAAATTGAAAGTTTAAAATAATTATATAATTGAAATGTTAAATTTACTATGGAATTAGGAGTGTCCCCCCCTTTTCCATAGTTTTATTGTTTTTATATTTTTCTCTATGCCTGCACTATTGCATGAATTGTAGGTTGTTAATATTATAATGTTATTGGATTTATTCCATTACAGACTTGAAATTTATTAAATAACTGATATAATGTATTAAAGATTTTATTTTGAAAGGAGTGTATATAATGACACCTCATAATTCTGCAAATATTGGAGATATTGCTAATACTGTTATTATGCCTGGTGATCCTATGAGAGCTAAGTATATTGCTGAGAATTTTTTGTCAGATGTAAAAATAGTTAGCGATGTTCGTGGTATTGCTTGTTATACTGGAGTTTATAAGGGTAAACAGTTGTCTGTTATGGCTCATGGTATGGGTATGCCTAGTATGGGTATTTATTCTTACGAGTTATATCATTTTTATAATGTTGATACTATTATTAGAATTGGTACTTGTGGCGGTTTTAGAAATGATATGAAAATTTTAGATTTGATTCTTTCTGAGAATGCTTATACTGAGGGTAATTATGCTTTGAGTTTTGATAATTTGCCTTGCAATTTGGTTTCTAGCAGTCCTGATGTAAATTCTGTTATAGAGGATACTGCTAAAGCTCATAATATAAATTTGATTAAGGGAACTACTTTGTGTAATGATTGCTTTAGTCCTTATGTTCCTGATGAAGAAAAATTGTTTGAACGTATACCTGTTGGTATTGATAGACCTATTGCTTCTGAAATGGAGGCTTTTGCTCTTTTTTATAATGCTAAAAGAGAGGGCAAAAAGGCTGCTTGTATTTTGACTGTTGTTGATGTTCCTTCTAATTTGGAGGGAATTTCTCCTGAAGATCGTGAGAGATCGCTTAATACGATGATTCGATTGGCTTTAGATAGTTCTATTAAAATTGCAAAATAATTGCCATTTCGCAATTATATATTAACATTTTATTTATACAATAACTTAAAAGAAAAATGCATTTTTATTGTGCAACATATATTAATAAAGAAATGAAAGGATGAATAAATATGAAAACATTTATAATAGGTCATAAATGTCCAGATACTGATTCTATCATGTCTGCTCTTGTTATGGCAAATTTAGAAAAAAATTTTGGTAATACAAATGAGATTATACCTTGTAGATTAGGTAATTTGAATAAGGAGACTGAGTATATTTTAAATTATTTTAATGTTGAAGCTCCAATGCTTATAGATAGTGTTAAAGATGCTGATGATGTTATTCTTGTTGACCATAATAGCTTTTTGGAAAGTGCTCCAGATATAGCTGATGCTAAAATTTCAAAGGTTATTGACCATCATCGTATTTCTAATTTTGAGACTACTGAACCATTATTTTATATGGCTGAACCTGTGGGTTGCACTTGTACTATTCTTTATGAGTTGTATAGGATGAACAATGTTGAGATTGATTCAACTTATGCTGGTCTTATGCTAAGCGCTATTATTTCTGATTCTTTACTTTTTAAGTCTCCAACTTGTACACCTAAGGATATAAAGGCTGCTGAGGAACTTGCTAATATCGCTAATATTGATATTAATTCTTATGGTTTGGATATGCTTAAAGCTGGTACTGATTTAAGTTCTTTTAGTGCTTCTGAGTTGATTAATATAGATTCTAAGGAGTTTAATGCAAATGGTGCTAGGTTCCAAGTTTCTCAAGTTAATACTGTTGATATTGATAGTGTTTTAAAAAATAAGTCTGAAATTGAATTTGTTATGAATGAGTTGATTTCTCAAAAGAGTTTAGATTTATTTATGTTTGTTATAACTGATATTTTAAATTGCAATTCAAAGGCTATAGTTTTAGGTAATAAATCTTCTGTTGTTGAAAAGGTTTATAATACTACTATTGATGATAATGTTGCTTTTTTACCTGGCGTAGTCTCAAGAAAGAAACAGATTGTACCGCAAATTACAGAGAATATTTGATGAATACAAAAAGCATGAAAAATTTACTTTGTAAAATTTACTTGCTTTTTTATTTAGAAAGAGGCAATTTCATGAATACAAAAAGCATGAAAAATTTACTTTGTAAATTTTACTTGCTTTTTTATTCAAGAAAGAAGCAGATTGTACCACAAATTACAGAAAATATTTAGAATAAATAAAAATTCCCCTATGGGGAATTTTTATTTATTCTGTTTAATTTTTCTAATATCTTTTTACGTCTTATTTCCATTTCTGCGGTATTTTTTTCTCCAATGGTATACATTAATTGTCCTTTGTCTGATTTTATCTCTAAATCGAATATATCGCCTTCTGATACTTTTTCTTTGAATTTTCCTATTGGTATGTCTACCATTTTTCCATCTAATAATTCACATATTGCATATTCTCCTTCTATCCTGTCTACCGTGGCTAAGTCTTTCATCGAAATTTCCTCCTTTATTTCATATCTTTTTATCGCTTGTAAAAAATTGTTTATCATTTTTTCAAGTTTTCTTTGTCCCCATGTGCTTATTTCTCTTTTTTCTATTATATCATTTTCTAGTTCGTTTGTATTCATTTTTTTCTCCTTTCTATTTTATAAATACATTCTTTTTTACAATTTACAGATAATATATAAATTGGAGTTTGTATGGATGATAAAATTTCAGAGAATTATAATTATACATTGTAGGGGTGGGCCATGTGTCCACCCAAATGCAAAAATTTTAAATTGTATTATTTATTTAAATATTAAATGTACATATTCATAATAAATACAAATGTTATAATTTCTTCCTATTTCAACGGGCAGACACAGGGCCTGCCCCTACATTTTCTCTACAATTTTAAATTAACATAAAAATTTACAATAAACACAAACCTAAATTTCTGCAATTGGGCACGGTGCGCCGTGCCCCTACATATATGCATATATTAAAAAAATTCATATAATAATTTAAAAATATAAAATCCTCCCTACAAACACAAATTTATATATTACACCTTTTCTGAAATTGCCAAAATTCTCCGTCCCTTATGGCAAAAAGAGAGCATATTTAATTTATGCTCCCCTATTTTATATATTAATTTCCCCCGCTTCTTTTGAATCGAGTAAAATTTACTTTGTAAATTTTCACGATCCATTACTCGCCTTTTATTTGGCTCTTAATCTTTCTATTTCTAATTGCTTTGTGTTTATTCTTTTGTTTATTTCTACTAGTTCATCATTGTATAGTTGTATCATTTCTTCTATTTCTTCGTCTGATAAGTCATCTACTGTTATAAATCCATTTTCTAGTTTTACTTTTTTGTTCATTTTTTCTACGTTATCTTTTAGGCTTTCAAAGTTAGATTGCTTCATTACTACTATATTTACTCCTTCGTCATAGTGTATTGCTTGTGGCTCTGGTATCATTTTTCTCTTTTTTGAAATAGTTCCTTTAAGTTTTTGCCATATCTTTCTGAATAGGTTTATTTTTTCTTTTTCTGGAGTTTCATTCTTCATAATTTATCCTCCTATCTTTGAAAATTAATTATCCTTTTCAGGCGGGCAGACACAGGGCCTGCCCCTACATTTATCCTGTTCTTCTTTCTTGTGCTTGTTCTATTTGTTTGTCTAATTCTTTTTCTAGCTCTATTGCCTTTTTTACATTTTCCATTAGTTTTTCTAAATAACTTTTTCTGTTGTTTTCTTCCATTATTATTCCCCCAATGTTTTATGTGTATCAATTTATTACGGGCACGGTGCGCCGTGCCCCTACAGTAATTTCTATAAATTATTTAGTTATAATTATTACATTTTTTCTTTTTTTAATTATAGATTGCCATAGTAAGAGTCTAATAATATTTGTTTTAATTCTGTTACTAATGGTAATCTTGGGTTTGCTGTTGTACATTGGTCACTAAATGCTTTTTCTGATAATGCATCTACATTTGATAGGAATTCTTGTTCTTCTATTCCTAATTCTTTTAATGATGATGGTATATTTAATTTTTTGTTCATTTCTACTATTGCATTTATTAGAGATTTAACTCCTTCTTCTGTTGTGTTTGCTTTTAACCCTAATCTTCTTGCTATGCTTGCATATTTTTCGTCTGCTATAAAGTATTCATATTTAGGGAATGATACAAATTTTGTTGGTTTTGTAGCATTGTATTTTATTACATATGGTAATATTATTGCATTTGCTTTTCCATGTGCTATATGGAAGTCTGCTCCTAGTTTGTGTGCTATTGAGTGATTTATTCCTAAGAATGCGTTTGTGAATGCCATTCCTGCTAGACAACTTGCATTGTGCATTTTTTCACGTGCTTTTTGATTGCTTCCGTCTTCATATGCTATTGGTAAATAATTATATACTAATTCTATTGCTTTTTCTGCTAATCCATCTGTGTAGTCTGATGCCATGTTTGATACATATGCTTCTATTGCATGTGTTAATACGTCCATTCCTGTGTCTGCTGTAATGCTTTTTGGTAATGACATTACTAGGTCTGGGTCTACTATTGCAACATCTGGTGTTAATTCATAGTCTGCTAATGGATATTTCATGTTTTTCTTTTTGTCTGTTATTACTGCAAATGATGTTACTTCTGATCCTGTTCCTGATGTTGTTGGTATTGCTACCATTTTACAGTCTTTTCCTAGTTTTGGGAATTTATATGTTCTTTTTCTGATGTCCATGAATTTTAGTTTCATTCCTTCTGGGTCTGCATCTGGATATTCATAGAATAACCACATTCCTTTTGCTGCATCCATTGGACTTCCTCCTCCAAGTGCAATTATTACATCTGGCTTGAAGTTTCTCATTTGTTCTACTCCTCTATTGATTGTGTCAAAAGATGGGTCTGGTTCTACTTCTGAGAATATTTCTGCATGTACATATTGTTGTCTTTTTCTTAAATAATATAATATTTTGTCTACATATCCTAAACTTACCATTGATTTATCTGTTACTATAAATGCTCTTGTTATATTTGGCATTTTTTCTAGGTATCCTATTGATCCTGCTTCAAAGTATATCTTTTCTGGTACTTTAAACCATTGCATATTAACCCTCCTCTTGGCTACTCTTTTTAGATTTATTAGATTTACTGATGATACATTGTCTGTTGTTGAGTTTCCTCCAAATGTTCCACATCCTAGTGTTAATGATGGTAGATTTGTGTTGTATATATCTCCAATTCCTCCATGTGTAGATGGTGAGTTAACTAATATTCTTCCTGCTTTTATTACTTCTGCAAATTTGTGTATTATGTCTTTGTTTTCTGAGTGTATTACTGCTGAGTGTCCCATTCCTCCAAAGTGTATTAGATTGTCTGCTAGTTTTATTCCTTCGTCTGAGTTTTTAACTGTGTAGAATGCTAGTACTGGACTTAATTTTTCTTTTGAGAATGGATGCTCGTCTCCGACTCCTGTTTCTGGTACTACTATTACTTTTGTTTCTGATGGTATATCAAATCCTGCTATGTCTGCTATTTGTTTTGCGCTTTGTCCTGGTATTTTGCTGTTTAATATATATCTGCCTTCTGGATTTTGTGTGAACATTGCGTTTTTAAGTTTTTCTGTTTCTTCTTTGTTTACAAAGTAGCATCCTGCTTCTTTCATTAATTTTATGAATTCTTTTTCTATCTCTTTATCTACTATTACTGATTGCTCTGATGCACATATCATTCCATTGTCAAATGATTTTGATAATACTAAGTCATTTACTGATGTTTTTAGTTTTGCTGTTTTTTCTATATAGCATGGTACGTTTCCTGGTCCTACTCCTAGTGCTGGTTTTCCACATGAGTATGCTGCTTTTACCATTCCTGTTCCACCTGTTGCTAGTATTAGGTTTACTCCTGGATGATTCATTAGTGCATTTGTTGCATGTATTGATGGTTCTTCTATCCATAGTATACAGTCTTTTGGTGCTCCTGCTTTTACTGCTGCTTCTCTTAGTATTTTTGCTGTTTCTTCACTACATTTTTGTGCTGATGGATGGAATCCAAATATTATGACATTTCTTGTTTTGGCTGATATTAAAGATTTGAAGCTTACTGTTGCAGTTGGGTTTGTTACTGGTGTTACTCCTGCTATTATTCCAACTGGTTCTGCTATTTCTTCATATCCTAGTTCCTCATTTTCGTTTACTATACCAACTGTTTTGTTGTATTTTATACTGTGGTATATATATTCTGATGCAAACATGTTCTTTGTTATTTTGTCTTCATATACTCCACGTTTTGTTTCTTCAACCGCCATTTTTGCGAGTTTCATATGATTTTCAAGTACTGCCATAGACATTTTTTTAACTATATTATCTACAGTTTCTTGGTCTAGTTTCATGTACTCTTGTGATGCTATTTTTGCTCTTTCTACTAAAGAGTCTATCATAGCATTGACTTTTTTTTGTTCTTCTTCATTAATATCTTGTGCCATTTCTCAATATCATTCCTTTCTTAAGGTTTAAGCTTGGTTGGAATTTCTTTGCTTTTCCACCTTCTTTTCCCTTTAATATAATAGTTAGATATAATTCTATCCATTTATATTATATAATATACTAGAATTTTGTCAAGGTTATTAAAGAAATCTACGAACAAATAAGAAAAATCAAAGATTTTTCTTTAATTTGTTCTCGCCCGATTGAGTTTTCGACTGTAAGGAGAAAATCTCAAGGGCTAGCGATTATAGCATTTATATAATAGGAAAGTATAACTTTCCTATTATATAAAAGAAATTGGAGCCTATCGGCTCCTTTCTCTATAACAAAATTTCTAATATGATACCAGCAATAAATATCATTATTGCTACTACCATTAAGAGTACTACCATATTTAACATTAATGATAACACTCTTCTAATTAGCCCCCCCTATTATGGTTGGGCTACTTGATACCCAGATCCGCATATTGGGGTCGTATTTGCTCATTATTTTGTCACTAATCTTTCCTGCACTGATCCCTGCACAGAAAATTACCATTAAGTTTATAAGGTTTTCCAATGTCACTGTTATCATATTATTCCTCCTTAGCACTTGGCATTTTAAGTATCTTCTATATTTTACTATTAATTTACATAAATGTCAATATTGGGCTTTTAGGTCGTTACGAGATAATTGTGTGAATTACATAAATTTGTGTTTGTGGGGATGATAAATTTTTAGGTAAATTTAAAATTGTAGAGAAATGTAGGGGCGATTAGTAATCGCCCGTGCTACGAAG
>CAOKMR010000089.1 GCA_948469815.1 uncultured Clostridiaceae bacterium
GCCCAAATAGATAATTATATATTTTATATAATTTTAATATTAAATGATATATCCTATAATTTTATTGTTATGTTAAATGTTATAATTTTTGCCTATTTCAATGGGCACGGTACGCCGTGCCCCTACATTTATTATTCATCATTAACCATTCATTATTAATTATTCATTGTGATTTTATATAATAAAATCACACATACAAACCCCAATTTATATATTAGAACTGTGAATTGTAACAACTAATAACAATTTGCATCTCATTAGATATAAATTGGGGGTTATAAGAACCCTCAGTCACTTCGTGACAGCTCCCTTAAATAAGGGAGCCAAGAGTAGAACAAGAATCTTGCCTCCCTTACGCAAGGGAGGTGGCAGCCGAAGGCTGACGGAGGGTTTTAGAAAATGTGCAAAAAAATAGTGAAGCCTTTAACTCCACTATTTTTAGTGTTATATAATTTATTTATTTAATCCTTTGTTTTTTCTTAAAAATGAAGGTATGTCTAAGTCTCCTGAATTACCACTTGAGCTTTCTACTGATGCTGGTATTGGATTAACTTTTTGTTCCCATGCTTTTGATACAATTTGGTCTACTCCTATTTTTGAAAATGGTTGTCTTGGTTCTTCATCTATAAATCCTGTTGCTATTACTGTTATTAGTAATTCGTCTTCTAGAGATTCATCAATTACTGTACCAAATATAATGTTTGCTTCTGGGTCTACACTTCTTTGTACTAATTCTGCTGCTGTATTTACTTCTTGTAGTCCTAAAGAGCTTGAACCTGTTATATTTATGATTACTCCTCTTGCTCCTTCTATTGATGTTTCTAGTAATGGACTTTGTATAGCTTGTTTTGCTGCGTCTTCTGCTCTGTTTTCTCCTGATGCTCTACCTATTCCCATGTGTGCCATTCCTGTATCTAACATTATTGTTTTTACATCTGCAAAATCTAAGTTTACAAGACCTGGATTTGCTATTAAGTCTGATATTCCTTGTACACCTTGTCTTAATATATCATCTGCCATTCTAAATGCATCTATTATTGATGTTTTTCTGTCTATTACTTGTAATAATTTATCATTTGGTATAACTACTAATGTATCTACTTTTCCTTTTAAACTTTCTATTCCACGTTCTGCTTGTGCAAGTCTTTTCTTTCCTTCAAATGTGAATGGTTTTGTAACAACTCCTATTGTTAATATTCCCATTTCTTTTGCACATGCTGCAACTGTTGGTGCTGCACCTGTTCCTGTTCCTCCACCCATTCCAGCTGTAACGAATACCATGTCTGCTCCACGTAGTGCTTCTGCTATTTCTGATTTACTTTCTTCTGCTGATTGTGCTCCAACATTAGGGTCTGCTCCTGCTCCTAGTCCTCTTGTTATTTTTTCTCCTATTTGTATTCTTGCACCTGCTCTAGAGATTTGTAGTGCTTGCTTATCTGTATTTACTGCTATAAATTCTACTCCTTTTATTCCTGCATCAATCATTCTATTGACAGCATTGTTTCCTCCGCCACCAACTCCTATTACTTTGATTACTGCACTTCCTTCATTTCCTCTAATTAACTCTTCATCATTATATTCTAACATTATTTTTCCTCCTCTAATTAACTATAAAAGAATTCTTTCATTCTTTCAAAAACCATTTTCAAAATATTTTCTTCTTTTGATGTGTCTATTGAACTTGAGACTGATTTTGCAAATGGCTTTGATGCAATATATCTAACTAGTGCATATGCTGTTCTATAGCTTGGCCTAATTGTGCTTACTAGTCTTCCCGTTGATATTTTTACAGGAATGTTTAATATTATTTTGCCTGCTACATCACTTTTGTTAATATTTGCTATCCCTTGTCCTGTTAGCACTACATTATTTATTCTAGGTTTTATACCTTGAAGCATTATGTCTTTATTGACTAAAGCAAACATTTCTTCAATCCTTGCTTCTATAATTTCTATTAACTCAGAACTTCTAATTGTTTTTGTTTTTGCTTCTCCAGTATATGTACTTAAAAAGATTTCATTGTCATTGTCTATAAAAGATTTTAGAGCAAGCCCATATTGCCTTTTTAGTTTGTCTGCTTCCTCTTCACTAATATTTAATACTAAAGATATGTCTTTTGTTATTGTGTCTCCTCCTATTGGAATAGTGTTTGTGTATACGAATTTATTTCCTTCAAATACTCCTATGTCTATGTTTCCCGCTCCTATGTCTAATAACATAATATTGTCTGTTAATTCATTTCTGTCTAGAACTAAATTTCTCTCCGCAAGGGTTATTGGAACTAGTCCATCTATTTTTTCTATTCCTGCTTTTCTGAATATAGAAGATATTTTTTTTAGATATTCTTTGTCTAATAGTATCACTTGTGCTTCAACTGTAAGACTACTTGTAAATGCTCCTATTGGATCTTGAACTGCTTCTCCATTGTCTAGTCTAAAGCATTCAGGCACAACATCTATTATTGTTTTTCCATCTGGCACTTCTATATCTTTTACTAACATCATACTTGCACCAACGTCTTTTATTGATATTCCTGCATATTTGTCTTTTACTTCCTTTGTGGCTGAGTTTTGCACTATTGTTACATATTTACCTGGAACTGTGACATAAGCAGAGTTTATCTTTAAATTGGCTTCTTCTTCTGCATCTTGAATTGTCTTGGCTATAGATTCTGCAACTTCTTCTTCGTCAATAATTTTTCCTTTTTTGATCCCTCTACATTTTGTTTTTATAGATGAGATTATTTCTATTTGATTGAAATTATTAACTTCTCCAACAATAGCGGATACCTTTGAAGTCCCTATATCTAAACCGACAATTATATCACCTATTGCCAATTTTTTCTCCTCCAATTTTATATAATTTCTACGCTCTAAAGAATATAATATTTTTTTAAAAAAGTCAATAGAAACTCGTAATATTTTTGTAATATTTTTGCAACATTTTTGTAATAAAATCGGTGTATGTTGATATTACTTAGTTCTACAATTTTAATCTATTTTTTTGACCTCTTTTGTCTTTGTCCATATTTTTTCAATATAGTATTTCCTTATTATTGTTAAGTTTAAAAACATTCTGTTTACAAATACTACAATTGCAGCTAAATATATGTCTATATTTAACTTGTCTCCTAAGAATGTTAATAGCATTGATAAAATTGCATTTCCAAAAAATCCTGATACAAAAACTTTGAAATCAAAGTTTCCCTTAAGTGTTGAAGATATTCCTCCAAATATTGAATCTAATGCTGCAACAATTGCTATTGCTAAATATTTTGAATATGTATATGAAATTACTGGTGCATTAATTCCTAATATCGCTCCTATTAAACATCCTAGTATTATAGCTATTACTATCAATTTTATCAATCCTTTCATTTTACATAGTTTAGTGTCATTTCACCTTCGTATTTATTTATTGTTACATTATTATCTGTTGTCATTGATATTGTGTATCCATCTGTTTTATATTCATCAAGATATCCTTTTTTTATGCTTAGTGCACTTTGTAAGTACGTTGAATCTCCAATTGCTTTTATTGTATAAGGAGATGTTACTCTTTTCCCATTTACCATTATAAATTCACCAACATCAACTATATCTGTCATTGATACTATTCTTTGGTCATTTATTGATATTGCTTCTGCTCCTGCTGAGTTTAGTTCATTTATTAAATGCATTAAATTTTCAGATGTAAATTTTGATTCACTATTGTCTGTTAATGTTATTACAATTCCTGTACCTTGTACATCAGTAAGTCCTAATAGCATTTTTGCATTTTTATATTCTTCTTCTAATAGCTCTCCTGCTTCTTCATTTGATGCCATTTTACCTTCATATTCTTTTATTTTATCTTTGTTATTTTCTAATTCTATATATATTTCTTCATATTCTAGTTTCCAGTTTGCTAGTGCTTCTCTTAATTCGTTTTCCCTCATAGTTTCAATACTTGATTCTTCAATACTTCCAGCTGTTTTAAATTGAATACACATTATATAAACAATAATAAAACACATAATACCTATTGTTATAGAAACTGGTAATTTACTTTTATCTATTTTTAATTTCTTTGTCTTATCATTCATACAAAATTCCCACCCTTCTATTTTTGATTATTTCTTTATTGACATGTATTTTGCATTCATTACCTTGTTATATTTAGGAATTGTCACTTCTGCTGATTTTTTTACTTCTACTACTATCCCATATTCCTCCATGATTTCTATATATGAACCTGGTCTTGTTATTCCATTTAGTCTTTCTCTGTTTCCAATTGCTGATATTGTGAATGGTGAATTTATTTTTACTCCATTAACTGTTATAACAGCTCCTACACAATCAATTGCTGTTGTAGATACTACTCTTTGTCCATTTATTGAAATTGCTTCTGCTCCTGTGTTTTTTAATTCATTTACCAATTCTATTATATCTGTGTTATGTACTAATTCATCTGATAAGTCTTCATCTTTTATACTTGCATTTTCATTATCTGCTACTGTAATTATTATTCCTTCTCCTGTCAAGTCTGTTAATCCTAATAATGAATTCATAGATTTTAGTTCTTGTTCCATTTCTGTAAATGAGTTATTGTTTTTACTTGCCTCTTGCCTTACTTTTTCAAGCCTATTACCAGATTCTTGTAAGTCTAAATATGTTCTTTCATATTTTTCTTTCCATTTTAATACTTCATCTCTTAAATCATTGTTAGAAGTTTTTATATTGTTTGAAATAGAATTCTTTTTTATAGTATTAACTTGTACTATAATTCCACTAGTTAATAATACACACATTACTCCTAATGTTATTGCTATTTGCTTTTTGTTCATATTTTTTTCCTTTCCTATCCTATATAATTTCGTTGTAGGGTGTACGCCTAAAAATTATTCCCACCGCAGTAAAATTTGGCAAAGCAAATTTTACTGCAATTAAAACGCAATATTTTTATTTGGGAGAGAAATAAACTTGTTCTTGATTTAAATATATTATACCTGGTATTCCTTGTTGTTCGTCTAATACACATTTCATATATAATATTTTACTACTTAAATTACTTACATCACCTAAGTATGCCTCTTTTGCTTCTTGCTCAAATATTAGAATGTAATTAGATTTATTTGTAATATCTATTTTACTTAGTTCTTCGTTTATTTCTATATTTTTCATTGTATCTATTATCTGTATTACATTTTGCAATTTTTCTAAGTCTTCATTTTCAAGTCTATTACCTTCTATTATATTCTCTGTTTTTGTCGATATTCCTGTTATTATAGATAAAGGTAGTTTAATCTCTGACTTTTCTAAAATATAACCCTGATTATTTATATATGCAAATTGACCTTCTTCCAAAGAAATTAAATATGTTGGTGTTCTTTCTTCTATAGTTATCTCTATTTTTGTTGGTAATTTTCTTTTTATTTTTACACTTTCTACATATCCATTAGTCTTTATATTGGAAATAATTTCTGATTTTCTAAAGTTAAATATGTTTTCTCCTGTTTTTAATTCTGATAAGTCTAAGTATTCTTCTTTTGAAAACTTCTCATTTCCTAATATCCTAATTTCATTTATATTAAACATAGGTGATGTAAATGCATATACGACTAATCCAGTTAATAATGCTATAAAAATTAAGAGTTTAAATATTAATTTTATAATTCTATATTTTTTCATTCTTTTTTCTTTTTCGATTTTAGGATTTTTGTTTTTTTTAGTTCTATGTTTATCTTTGGAACTTTTTTGCATTTATTCACCTTCTTCTACTTTTATTTTTGCTCCTAATTTTAATAATTTTTCATCTAGATTTTCATATCCTCTTAATATATATTCTATATTTGAAATTTCTGTAATTCCTTTAGCTTGTAAAGCTGCAATAACTAAAGCTGCTCCCCCTCTTAAGTCCATTGCTTTTAAATTAGTAGCTTTTATGTTTTTTTCTCCTGTAATTTTTATTTTTCTTTCTTCTTGTATTATATTTGCTCCCATCTTCTTTAGTTCAGAAACATATTTGTATCTGTTTTCAAATATGTTTTCTTTCATAGATGATGTTCCCTCTGATTGTATTAGTGTCGCAACAAATATTGATTGCATATCTGTTGGGAACCCTGGATATGGTTCTGTTTCTATTTCTACATTACAAAGTTTTTCTGGTGCTTTTAATAATATTTGATCCTTTTCTATGCTAATATCACAACCACATTCTTTTAGTTTATCTAATGTTTTTTCCATATGCCTAGGTTCAGCATTTATTAGTTTTATGTTTCCTTTGTTTGCTGCAACAGCACATAATAGAGTTCCTGCTTCTATTCTGTCTGGCATAACTGTGTAACTTACATTTTCTAAGTGGTCTACTCCTGTAATCTCTACACTATCACTTCCTGCACCTTTTATTTTAGCTCCCATTTTATTTAGCATATTTTGTAAATCTTCTATTTCTGGCTCTTTTGCTGCATTTTTTATTTTTGTAACTCCATTTATAAAAATTGATGCTAACATTATATTCTCAGTAGCTCCAACGCTTGGAAAATCTAAAGTTATTTCACATGGTTGCATTTCTTCTGCTATACATTTTATATTTGTTTCTTTCATGCTTACATTTACTCCAAGTTGTTTAAATGCTTTTAAATGTAAATCAATAGGTCTTTTTCCTATATCACATCCCCCTGGATATGTAAAGGTACAGTTCTTAAATCTCCCTATTAGTGCCCCTACTATACTTACAGATGACCTCATTTTGTGCATTAAATCAGCTGGTATTTCAAATGAATTTATATCTTTTGAATTTATTACTATTTTATCACTATCATGCTCTATTTTGCAACCTAATTTTTCAAGAATTTGTAACATTATTTTTATATCTGAAATGTTTGGTACATTATGTAATTCAGTTAATCCATCATTTAATATACTTGCAGCAATTATTGGTAGTGCAGCATTCTTTGAACCTGATACTCTCACTTCTCCTGAAAGCCTATTTCCGACCTTGAATTATATATTTCCCCATTTATTTTACCTCCTTATGTTCATATTTTATGCAAATCATACTATTTATGTTAATCTATTAAGAAGAATTTTTGAAGAACTAAAGTGGCTTCGAAGAATTATATTTGATTTTTCATAATCAGTTAATTCGATTTCATCCAACTGCTTCATCACATCGTCAGCACCTATTCCTTTATATATTTTTGATTACCTAAACTGTAACAACTTGTTACTAGACCAACATAATTTTTTAATTACCACGATAAACGAAAACTTTAAGATT
>CAOKMR010000090.1 GCA_948469815.1 uncultured Clostridiaceae bacterium
TTGGGCGGAATCGCCACATACATGTGAATATGATCCACACATACTTTCCCATCGAAGTCACGAACCACCAGCCCTGCTGGTGGTTTGCTGTTGGCCCTACTGGGCCGTTATTACTTTTCCGCCTAAAGGCGGTCCGATAAACCATTATCTTGTTACTCTTCCGCCTAAAGGCGGTTCAGTAAACCGTTATCTTGTTACTGGTGGCCGCTTAAAAGCGGCTCTCTGTTACTTCCCTATATCGCCTTCCATGCGATCCCTTTCATATTGTTCGTCTATGTACCTCTTGATCGTTTCTTCGTTTACATTACCCACCGTTTCACAGTAGTATCCCCTTGCCCAAAAGTGTCTGTTATACTTCTCTCGGTATTCAGGATGCCTGTCAAATATCATCAATGCACTTTTCCCTTTGATCCGGCCTATTACTTTTGACACACTTACCTTTGGCGGAATCGACACATACATGTGTACATGATCTGGCAATGTTGCCGCCTTTATAATCGTTACCTCTTCCATTCTGCATACTTTACCCAAAATCTCCCCCACTTCCTTACGCAATACTCCAAACATCGTTTTTCTACGGTATTTTGGAATAAATACAATATGATACGTGCAATTATACCTGCTATGTGCTAAACTTAAATCGTCCATCGGACATCTCCGTTGTATATGATGTGGTTTACCAGACCTACATTCATTATACAGCGGAGTTTTCTATTCTTGTACTCTGCTCACCGCCTCCGGCATTTGTTAGTCTCCCCAGCTCTGCTGGGGGATTTATACTGTTTCATTAACTGTACCTGTTTCATTTCACATAGTTTCTTAATAATTTCCACTATGTCTCTTTTTGTTTCTCCATACATAATTTTTCTACGATATTTTGGAATAAACACTATATGATACGTGCAATTCCAACGAGTATGTTGTATACTTTGATTATCCATTTTGGATACCTCCTATGTTTTGATATGGCCTGCGAAACCAATATCATTGTAACATAGGAGGATTTTTTTACTCTAGGTAACGCTACGGCTTTGCCTCGGCCCCCATTTCAAATGGGGGATATAGATACTATTTCATTATCGAATTTATATACTTTTTCCTTACCATGACATGAAAGAATGACTGCTATATTATGGAAAACAGTCATTCTTTCATAGGATTACCGTCATCTTTATACCTCTCCACGGTGATTCTTATATTTCATTTCCGTGATTCTTTCATCTCTTGACAGTTATTTCATCATAGAATAGCCGTTATCTTTTCATTGCTCAACAGTCATTCTTTCATGGAACTATAGCGGTACCAGGCATAAACACTGGCTTTTTAGTTATCTTTCATACATATTCATATAACTTATACATTTTCATACTTATTTTATACTATTTCATACATAAATGTTGTTGATATTCATTTAAAAAAGAAAATTTTAAGTATTTGATTGCATTAATTGGGTATAAATTACTCAAATTTTAGATCTTATTTGTTTATGTAGGAATATTTATAACCGTCATTTTTTCATTCCTTGTTTTAGAACATTTTAAATGTATAAATTTTCTGTAGTAAAAGCATATAAACTAACCGTCATTTTTTCATTCCTATTTTTAAATTCTATGGTCTAGTATAATTTCGCAAGAAACAACAGTGAAAAATTCATAGCTTGTCTTTTTAACAGTGAATTTTTTATATCTTATGATAAAATGTCGAAAAATCAAGCTTTATTAATATCTGGAATTATCAGAAGTGACTTAACCGGTCAGAACATTTATGTGATTTATAACCGTCATTTTTTCATTCCTTATGGTGAAGAATATAATATAAAATGATTTTTTTAAGCTATATCATATAAAATGTCTTGGAAACTAGAAAAAATTACAATTAACAGTGATTTTTTCATGTCTTATTGACTGGAATGATTCATCTAGGAAACATATGGTTGATTTAAATGGGATTGAATAGATATCTACTGTTAGGTAGAAAAAGTGAATCATAAAAAAGGACTTCAAAGCCCTTTTTTATAATCCATATTCATCGATAAAGTTATCAAGCAATGTCTGGATTAGCTCATTGAAAGAGCCACCATTCTTTTCACAATAGTTTTCTGCTATTTTCACAGAAGTAGGTTTCAGGACAAGTGATTTTCGCATTGATTTTGCCTCACCCTTAGGGGCAAAAATATTAGGTACTGATTTCCTGCTGCTTTTGTTGTGTTTTATTGCCGCTGCTTCTTGAGAAGGTTGAGGTTCAATATAAGGCTGCTGAATAGCATGTGAAATATTATTATATTCTGCCGGAGTTGTATAAGTCGGCATTGCTGGCTGGCTGGTAATTGGAACCGGTGCACTGACGGTTTGTGAAATTGCAACTGGTACATCAGGCGCATTCAATAGTTCGGGCGCGGCCACAGGAATAATATGTTCTGTCACAGTTTCATAAGAAGTCTCAGGTTGTTCGATCACTGCTGCTTCTGTCTGAGGGACTGGGTGATTGTATGTAATTGTTTCAGTTGGTTTTGTTATAGGTTGTTCGATTACTACTGGTGCAGCAGTTGTTGTATTGTCTGGCGTTTGTGCGAAAAGTAATACTGATTCCTTTGGTTTTGTTTCTGTAATGGACTGGACGGTAGTTTGTATATTCGCGTCAATATCTGTATTGGTGTTATCTGCTGTTGATTCTACGTTTGTTGTCAATGTATTATTTTCTATTATTCTGGAATTAGACAAAATATCAGTACTGGTGTTATTTTGTTGAACTTTTTTCTCCTCTGTTATGGAAGGTTCTGTATTTTTTTCTTTTTGTATTACGCCGGCTGTTTTCAGGTCTGTGATGCTTTCTATTGCTTGGCCTGTTTCGCTTCTAAGTTGTTTTGCTTTTTTAAACTGATTCATTTAAAAAACCTCCCGTACAATTAAATCTTTTACAACTCTTTTGATCGCAGTGGCAACTTGGTGATGTGGCTGTAATACTACAAGTGGTAAATGGTTGATTGAAGTATCTTTCATTGCCACAGATCCGGGAATGGGAACTTCTACAAGAATGTCTTTAAATTCTGCTTCTGAAAGATAATAGTCTTGTAGATCCTTTGCTAGATTGATTCTCTTATCGAAATTATTGATGATGAGCGCTTTAATGTTGTTATCGATGCCTAGGTCCTCAATGTTTTCTTCCCATAAAAATGTAAAGAGTTCTGCACCCTGTATTGCATTTAACGAAACATCTGAAACAAGAATAATAGAATCAACAAAATAGAAAATATTTTGGTTGATTACTCCTAGGCTTGGGTTGGTATCGAAAATAACGTGTGTATACTGTGAAAAAAAATCTTTGTTACGTTCAAAATAGTTTGCGAGAAGTTTTTCACGTCCGGCAATACTGACAAGCTGCATTTCTGTCTTGATCAGTAAAATATTAGATGGAATGATATCTATATTAGGAAGTTGTTCTAACATTCCATGAATGATCAGTTCGGATGGATCGATCTTCTTGTTTTCAAAAATAGTTCTGATATTATTCCGTTCCATGTCCGAACAGTCTATGCCAATATCATTCGTGAGGTTACACTGGGGATCTCCGTCTACGAGTAAAATTTTATTATCTGGATTGAGAGCCAAAGCTCCTGCCAGATTGAAACAACTCGTCGTTTTGCCTGTACCACCTTTTAATGTTCCAAAAGCTATTGATTTCATGAATGTTACCTTTCCTCTTATAAACTATAATGTGTAATATATTACATAATGTATTTTAAATATATTCCTATATAAATAATTTATCATATAATGCATAGGATATCAAGCATTATTTATTAAATGATAGATGTTATCAATATTATTATTGGTTATATAATTAGTATTTTTACATAAAATTTATCTTATATTTTACATTGTATTTTATTATATATTTTTATTGCTAATATTATTTATATATATATTTTAAAGTATATTTTATAGTACAAGTATTTTGTAGAATATATTATATATGTATGTTTAAAATATATTGTATATGATATGATTATGTATTTTAGTATAAATATTACTATTAATAGTAATATTTATATTATAATTTTAAATACAAAATAAAATATATTTTTATTAATATTATTAATACTATTTAGAATGAAATTATATAGTATATTTTTTTTGGTAATATAAATGTTAAATAGCATATATAATATATTTTGTATGTTATTTTTTATTTAAATTATAAATTGTATTATAAAAAATATTTAATAATATATTAGTATAAATATTTTATTTATACTTTATAATATACATATTGTTATTATATATAATATATTGTTTATTATATACAATAACAATATGTATATTGTTATATTTAACGTATTTTATATTTTATTATAATATATATTTATCATTTATATTATATTACACATTGTATGTATAATATATAATATATTTTAATTTATAATATATTATATATGTAGTAGTATAAGCTTTTTTGAAATGTCATATAAAACTAAATATAAAATATAATTTTTATTATACATTATATTATAAATTATACAAGTAATTTAACTTATAATATAAATTAATATAAATATTATTTTTTGTTATATATTATATTATATATTACAAAATAGAATATACAATATAGTATATAATATAATTTTGACAAGTAAAAGGAGTATTTTAACATATATTACATAAATTAATAATATAAAATATATGATATTATATAATACATAAAATAAACTGAAAAATTATAAAATTTTACTTGATATATAAAAAAATAAATTACATAGATTCTTTTATATAATATATGATATAATACAATATATAATATCATATATAATTATATGAAACAAAATTAAAGTAATTACATAAAATATATTATATAATTCATAATGTAATATATATTACATTATGAAAATTTAAGAAAGGCTGAGTAAGAAAATCTTTAATAAAAAACAATACATAACTTTTGATAATAAAACAAAAAACTGGTGTTAAATAACTTATGCATCTAATTTATCTCAATCTATATTTTAATTTGTCTTTAGTAGACATAACATACTATGCCCCTTCATACGCTACAAATTTCCTACAAAATAGGGCGTACATCTGACAGAAAATATTTTTCAAACACACTGTAGTACAACAAAAATTAAGTTTCTGATTCATGAATACATCTGCAAACGTTGATAAATGAAGCTTTTCTAGAAATAAATGTATCAGAAACTTAATTATTGTTGTACTAGTACTCTATCTTGCTAGAATTAGAGTATGGTATTATATGTTCCGCACCATACTCTAAGTTCTAACTGGACGGAGTATTAGCCGAACGATTGTGAATATTTTAATAAATTATTGGTGAAAGTTATTTTTTAAGGAACTGTGAAGATATAACATTACCAGATTACGCAAGAAATGTCTTTAAGTATGAAAAATACTGCATAATAGTCAAAAAAACACAGATACAACAGACTATGTTGAGACTTTACGCTAATTTTATATAGAAAGCATATGAAATTTGCAATTGGAAATAGAGACAAGTAAAAGGGTAAAGTAATTTATATACAGTTTTTAACAGTTCTATATGGAAGATGTGAAAAATTGAGGATAAACAAGCTCTTAATCTATTAGAAAATCAAAACACTACCAGTTTTGTCCGGTAGTGTTTTAATCATTCTGCTATAGGAGTCGTGTAAGCAACCCAGAAATCAAAGTAAGAATCAAAAGAAAGGAAAGTTTTGCCTTTTACACCAATTCCATCGGAAGTTCGGATATACCACCCATTTAAATGTTGAAGTGACTTGTCTGGAGAGTTGATACAAACCCACATGCGTTCTCTGTAATTTCTGATTTGAGTTTCAGGTATCACATAGCGATTATAAATTTGTTTGAGATATAAGCAGCAGGGCGGAAAAATTGAAAAAACAGGATTCAATTTACGGATCTCTGGAACAGAATGAATGGTTCCTTTGGAGTCGACAAGTTCATAAAAATCAGTCAAAAACATCCATCCATCATATTCGGGACAGGATACCCATACAGGTTCGCCCATATGTTGGGCTAATTCCTGGGGTAAAATCTCTATGTTTTCAGGTTTCGATTGATTAGAGATATATTCAAGAGCTGTTTTTTTGGGGTTATCAGATAATCCTTTCAAATAATCTACAGATACATCAAATAAGTGAGCCAATGCATTTATTTTATCTGCGGAAGGAATTTTGGCAATCAAAGCGTTTTTATGTTCCCAACTGGCGACTGTTGAAGTAGGGATTTTTTGAGAGAACCCCATTGTCTGGGCAAGCATTTCACCAAGTTCAGCCTGTGACCATCCGCGGGCAGTACGGAGAGTTCTTAATCTTATATTTAACTTATAACCGATTGAGTTTGAATATTGGTCTGTAGACGGGTTTTGATTTTTGGAATGATTCATTTGAGCGAGAGGATCACCCTTTCTAATCTGAGAGGTAGAATCGTGTTTTTTCATAAAAAACTCCTTTGTAAAATAATGTAAAATTTAAACAGCAATAAAAAATATAGACATATTATCCTTCATAATTGTTATAATGTCAATAAAAATACACTAATTTGTGGATAAGTGTATTAAAAAAATTGTAATAAAAGAATTATGAACAAAAAATGTGGATAAGACTCTTATAATATAAAGGAAATATTTCATATATTTTTTAGAAAACTTCAAAATTATATTTAATTGAATATAATATCGTATGATATTAAAACAAAATATTTGATAAAATAAGGAAATATGAAAAATAAGGAATTATAAACTTGAAATGAAAGTTTTTCAATTTTATAAAAACCAAATATGCAAAGAATAAAAAGATGGAATGATCAAAAAAAGGAATAAAAAGTAGAAAATAGGTAGTACTGTTTCAATGATATAAAGAAATAACTGTGTTATTTTATTGAATAAAATATACAGATCACAAAAAATGAAATATATTTTGTCGAAAAATGAAAGAAAAATACCTGTAGAAACTGAGTGGATATAATCAAAAAAAGTATTATATCAAATTAATAATAGCTGTTATTTTTGTTGTGTATAGGATTAATGAGATGCGAAAAGGTCATTAGAAGGACATGATTTATATTATGAAAAAGATTCATAAATTCAATGTTGTTAATCAGTATTCCAGAACTTGAAGTCCATATCTTGTAAAAATAATAAGGTATTTCATCAAAATGATACTATACATCTTTGATACTGGTGAGTTGTAAGTTATCAATAAAAAAATAACCCTTCCATATGGTTTTATG
>CAOKMR010000091.1 GCA_948469815.1 uncultured Clostridiaceae bacterium
CAACGTATAATTATAATTCTCTACAATTTTTATCCTCCCTACAAACACAAATTTAAATATGTGCATTTCTCACCTCCCACTTCTCATCTCTCACCACTCACCTCTAAAATATTACAAAAGCATTACAAAAATATTACAAAAACATTAAAAATAATAAAAAAATGTACAAAAAATACAAAAATCCTACATTATGTGATATAATATAATAAGTATTATTGTATCAATCAGATATAATGTAATAGTATAATAAAATTAATTGTGCTTTAGAGCAATTACTTAGGGTATAGGGGAAAATTAACTGCGTGTGTAACAAAACTAAATTTATTTAGCTTGAACAAGAGAAAGGAAGAATAGGAGAATGAAATCATATTATTTGCCAAGAGAATATGGAGGAGAAGGAAAAATTCTTTACATATTTTCAGTAAAATCATTAATTTATACAGGTGTAGGGGCTTTTGTAGGTTTTTTCATTAATATTTTATTTAACATGTTTGGAATAACAAAAGCATTTATACCACTAATACTTATATTTGGGGGAATTGGATATTGTATAGCTACATTAAAAGTTCCTAATACAAATAACTTTGAAATTACTAGAAAAACAGGTGGAGAGAAAATAGACGAAGTAATAAAAAGATGGTTTTTATTTAAAATGAAACATGGAAAAGTATATATATATGACGATAACATTTTAGATGACAATGAAGAAGCAAAAAGTGAAAAGTAAATAGAAATGAACAATGTTTTGTACAAGAGAAAGGAATGATATTAAGATGAATAATAGTCAATTAACTAATTTATTACAGAGTCTACTGTTGATAATGGGAGCAGTACTTGCAGTTTTAATAATCATATTAGTAATTATATTAATAAGGAGAGCGAAAAAGAGCAAAAGTACAACTGATAAAAAATCTGAAGCAGTAAAAAAAGAAACTAAAACTACTCAAAGTTCACAATATAATCAACAATCAGTTTTTGACTTTATGGAATTTGATAAAATTGAAGATAATATGATAATCCAAAAAGAAGGTTTTAAGTATTTAATGGTTATTGAATGTCAAGGTATAAATTATGATTTAATGTCTGGTTTAGAGAAAGTAAGTGTAGAACAAGGATTTATTCAATTTTTAAATACATTAAGACATTCTATACAGATATATACACAGACTAGAACAGTAAACTTAGGTAGTAGTTTAAGCAATTATAGAGAAAAAGTAGAAGAAATAAAAAGAAGATTAGAGCAAATGAATGCTAGATATGATGAAATTTTACATTCAAGAGAACGTATAAACCCAACAGAAATTCAAAAATTACAATATGAAATAATAAAACAAAGGAACTTATATGATTATGGTGTTGATATTGTAAATGCTACAGAAAAGATGAGTTTAAATAGAAACATATTAAGAAAATATTATTACATAGTAGTTCCATATTATGCAGAAGACATTACTATTGGAAAATATGATAAAGAAGAAATAAAAGGTTTAGCATTTTCAGAATTATATACAAACTGTCAATCAATGATACAATCATTAGGGGCATGTAGTATAAATTCAAAAATATTAAACTCAAGAGAGTTAGCAGAATTATTATATGTTGCTTATAATAGAGATGAATCAGAGAGCTATGAGTTAGAAAAGGCTATACGTTCAGGATATAATGAACTATATACAACTTCACAAGATGTATTAGATAAAAAAATGAAAGAATTAGACGAGGTAATAAGTGAAAGAGCAAAAGTACTTGCAAATAGTGTAATAAGAGATGCAGTTATAGAAACGAAAAGAGAAAGAGAAATAAGAGAAAAAGAAAAGGAAATGGATACTTTAGTAGATGAAATGGCAAAAAATATGATATCTGAAAGTGAAGGAAGACTAGGAAAAGAATTAGCAGAAAAATCAATAGATAAAATAGATAAAAAACAGGCTGAAAAGGAGGAAAAAGCAAATGAAGAAAAAACAAAGAAAGTCAGAAGAGCTACAGGAAGAAAATAAGCAAAAAAGAAACACTTTGTTAAGAAAAAAGAATATCAAAGAATTAATAGCTCCATCAGGAATAGATGCTAGGGACATAGACCATTTAGAGATAATATCAAATGCAAAAAGATATGCAAGAAGCTTTTTTGTATCATCACTACCAAGAATGGCTTCATTTCCAGAACTATTTAGAGAGATGTATTTATTTGGGGATATAAATACATCTGTATATATAAGACCGATAGCAGAATCACAATCACAAAATGAATTAAATAAAGTAATAAATGAACTAGAAGTAGAAAGAATTACAGCAACAGATAGAGGAAATATAAACAGGGAAAGCATAATAGCACAAAAAAAATCAGAAGCAGAGCATTTCAGAGATGAAATAGCTGCAGGATTTAACAAATTATATGAAGCATCGGTAGTAGCAACAATATTTGCTTACAGTAAAGAAGATTTAGACAGATATACTAAATTACTATCAACTGCAATGTCTAAAACATTAGTTGGAATTAAAAGTGCTTGGGGCTTACAGGAAGAGGCATTTCAATCTAATTTACCACTCATGAATGATAAAATGAAAAGAATACATACATTTGATAGAAACTCAATGGGAACAGTTTTCCCATTTACAACATCAGAGGTAGGACATGCTACAGGAGTACCAATAGGATTTAATAAGCAGACAGGAGTACCAATATTATTTGATAACTTCCATAATAGTTTAACAAATTATAATATGGTTATATTTGCTAAATCTGGTGCAGGAAAATCAGTTACAATGAAGACTTTAATATCAAGATCTTCTGTACTTATGGGAATTGAAAGTTTAGCATTAGACGCAGAAGGCGAGTATACAATAGTGGCAGAATCTCTAGGTGGAATAAATGTAGTTATTAGTCCAACATCAAAAACTATAATAAATTTATTTGATATAGAGCCAGAAAGAGTAAAAGACGAAATTACAGGAAAGGAAAGAGTTGTACTTAGTGTCGAAAATAAAGTAGAAGATGTTACACAAGCATTATTAACAATGGCAAAAGGAAGTACAAGAAGTCAAGAGGTAAATGAGCTTACAAAACAATTAATTGCAGAACTAGTTAGCGAAGAATATGAAAAATTAGGAATAAATGGTGACCCAAATAGTTTATATCAAGTTTCTCAAACAGGAATTGCAAAAGGAGATATGTTAGCAAAAGAGAGAAAGCCTATGCCAACAATAGGTTCTTGGTATAGAAGTTTAGAGAGAAAAGCTAGAGAAAATACAATAGATACATATAAAAATCATTATAGTTACTTATTAAAAGTTATGAAACAATATGTAAGAGAACTTAATGGACAAATGGCATATTTTGATGGACAATCAACATTTGAATTATTAGAAGGATCTCCTTTTATAAACTTAGATATATCACAATTAGAGGAAAGATTTGCAAGACCACTTGCACAACAAATTCTAATGTCTTGGATATGGGAAAAATATGTTAAGAAAAACAGTGAAGACAGAAAAAAGGCAGGAAGAAAAAGAGTTATAATAGATGAGGCATGGATGTTACTACCATTTGATGAAGCAGTAGATTTCTTAAACAAAATGGCAAGACGTGCTAGAAAAAGAAATGTATCACTTGCAATAATTTCACAAAGATTTCAAGATTTTTATGAAAAAGCAGAAGCACAAGCAGTACTTACATCATCAGATACCAAATTATTCTTAGCACAAGACAAATCAGAAATTCAATATTTAAAAGAAGTATTTAAATTATCAGATGGGGAGGCAAATTTCTTAGTAACATGTCAAAGAGGAGAAGGCTTACTTAAAGTAGGACAAGATACAGCAATATTAAAAATAACACCAACGAGAAAAGAATTTGAATTCGTAGAAACAAATCTAAATCAACTAGCGAAAAAAAATGAAGAGCAATAGGGAAAGGAATGATAGAAAATGAAAAAACGATTTTTATCAAAAAGTTTAATAGCAAAAATAGCGCTAGTTTTAGTTTTAATATTATTATTTGAATTTGCAATGGCTGAACCAGTTGGAGCAGCAGAAATAGGAGGGACATTACTTAGACCAATAGTTAATTTGGTGGTTTTTTTGGCAGATGGTGTAATAACGATTTTACAAAGTACATTATTATCAATGGAGCAGTCATTTCTGTATATTGATTTAAATGATGATGGAGGACTCATAAGTAAAGTAAAAAAAGTTATAACGTGTGCAGTAGCTGTTATACTAGTTGGTGCAGTTGTAGTAGGAATAATTTTAGCTGCAATACCTTCAGCAGTAGCAGCAGCAATAACTGCAACTACGGCAGGTATTGTATCGTGTGTTGCAGTACGGAACAGTTGCAGGTGTATCTATTGTAAAATTTTGCTATCCAATTGTTCATGCTGCATCGCAAGTTATGTTTGGGAAAAGTTTCGTTTATGCCAATATTGGGATAACCCCTGAGGCAATATTAAAAAACCAAATTGGATTTTTTAATATAAATTTTTTCGAAAATGCAAATGGACAAGCATCTTCTGATTCTATTATTACTACATTAAGAAATGTGGTTTCACAGGGATATTATACTATAAGAGATGTATGTTTAGTAGCTATGCTTATTGTTATGGTATATGTAGCAATAAAAGGTCTATTAGCATTAAACCCAAAGGAAAAATCAAGATATAAAGAAAATTTTGTAAATTGTTTAGTTGGAGTTATACTGATTGTTTCGGTTCACTTTATTATGTCAATATCAGTAAAACTAGTTGATATGATAACAGTAAGCATTGTTACGTCAACAGATAACGTAATAGTAGATACTAGTATGGGGAATGCAGAGAATTTGACTGAAGGTGAACTACAACAAATAGCCGAAGAAAATCTAGATGATGCAGAGTCTGTTGATACAGTTTTAGGTAGTGCTATAACTGTTTCAGGTAAAATTATATATGAAAAGTTAGAAGAGGCTGGTTACCCTAATGTTACACTTATTGATGAACCATCTTGGTGGCATAAAGTAACAAATAATCTTCCTTGGGTAAATCATGATGATGAGTGGATAGTTACAATTCAATGTTCATCTTTTACAGAACAAGCAAGATATATGTGTCAGGAAATCTATGATGTAAATGAAGATGGAGAAAGAACTAATGAGAATTGGAATTATATAGGTTGGTCTTTTGTGTATATTATATTAGTTATTTTAACTGTAGCCTTTGTGTGGCTTTATGGAAAAAGAACATTTTATATGATTGTACTTACAATATTTGCACCTATAATAGGAGTAATGTATCCAATAAATAAACAAAATGGTTCAAGGGCACAAACATTAAATTTATGGTTTAAGGAATATTTTGGAAATCTAGTTATTCAACCATTTCACTTATTCTTATATACAATACTTATTGGATTGGCAATGGAATTAGCAATTAATAATTCAATATATGTAATTATAGCATTAATAGCTATGTTATTTGTTGCAAAACTATTACAAGATATGCTTGGAATACAAGATACAAGAATAGGTGGACTAGGAAGAGCAATACAAGATACAACTAGAGCAATTAAGACAACAGAAAGAACTGCAGCATCAGTAGCTAAGAAGATAGGTAGAGCAACCTCAAAAGGAGTTCATGGATTAGTTGATGCATATGAAAGTTATAATAATGGTCTTGGAGGGGAAGAAGTAGCAACTAATACAAGACCACGTGAACAAGCACTTCCACCACCAGAAGAAGCAGAAATACTAACAGGAGAAGTAGAAGATAACAACAGTACAGCACTTAGTACATCAGTTCAAAGAAATAGAAATGCACAAAGTGAAGAAGATTTTATAGATGTACCATATAGAGAAGTTAGTAGTGAGCCATTAGAAGATCCAAATTCAAAACAAGAACAATTTGGAATGCCAAATGATGAACCACTTAGATTAGAAATGAAAGATGATGATGTAGAGGCGGGAGCAGCAGCCTTAAACGAAGAAGACGATAATATAATAGCAGGAGTACCAGCATTAAATAGTGAAGATAATATAATAGATATTAATGAACCTGAACAAGATTTGCGTCAGCTTCCAGGATTTTTAGAGCCAGATACATTAGATATGGTAGATGAATTAAATGGAAATAGAGGAAATATAGACTTTGATACATTTAATCCTCCAGCTACTTTATCAGGAGAGAAAAATCCAAACTCTTTATTAGGTGCAAATTCACATGAAGAATTTGTAAGATCTGATGGTGAAAGAAATGTATTTAGAAATAAACACAATGGAAATTTACGTATAGAACCAGGGGATACTCCAGATTTTAAACCTCCAATGTCTGTAGCAATGGCTGCTGGTAATGAGGCAAGACCTATTAATGTAGGAGCTGATAGAACAATAGGATTTGATGATTCACTAGATGGAACAGTATCTAGAGAAAACTTAAAAAGAGGAAATAGTAGAAGGACGTCAGCATTAGGCGGTGGCGGTTCTAATGTGGCACAAAATAGAACAGTAGGGAGTTCACAAAATATACCAGATGATAACAATATTAGAAGCAAAATAAGAAACGATAGATCAAATATAAATGATAACTTAAATGTTTGGATAAATCCAAATGAACCACTACCTTCATCAAATGAAAGACCTGAGATGAAAGTAATAGATGGAGGAAGAGATAGAAGCGTAACTCAAGGAACAACTTCAACTCCAATGTCAAGTTCAATAGATAATGGATCAAATGTAACTTCGCAAAATATAAGTTCACAAGAAGTAAGAACAATAACAAATAATGATATAAATACAAATAATATACCAAATTTAAATGAGCAAAATGTGAGAACAGTAGAAACATCATCAGGAACAGTACAACCAGAACCACAGATTATAAATCCACAACAAGTATCATCAGGAACAGTACAACCAGAACCACAGATTATAAACCCACAACAAGTATCATCAGGAACAGTACAACCAGAACCACAGATTATAAATCCACAACAAGTATCATCAGGAACAGTGCAACCAGAACCACAGATTATAAATCCACAACAAGTATCATCAGGAACAGTGCAACCACAGCCACAGATAGTAAACCCACAACAAGTATCATCAGGAACAGTGCAACCAGAACCACAGATTATAAATCCACAACAAGTATCATCAGGAACAGTGCAACCACAGCCACAGATAGTAAACCCAC
>CAOKMR010000092.1 GCA_948469815.1 uncultured Clostridiaceae bacterium
ATTAATTATTCATTGTGATTTTATATAATAAAATCACACATACAAACCCCAATTTTTATATGTAGCTATCTGTAAATGGCAACAAAATTTGTAATACTATTTTAATGTGTTTGTAATATATCTGTAATATTTATGTAGTATAATTTTAATAGAATGTTGAATTTATATATATACTAAGGAGATATAGATAACTTATGAGTATAAAATCTGAAATAAAAAAAGAAGGTATAGAAGTTATTCGTGCTTTGGATTCTTTAACTATTAACTCAATTGCCTCTAATATTGTACAAATTTTAAAGAATACCTTTCCAGAGAAAAATCTTAATTCACCTAAGATTTTTTCTGATATAATAAAACTTCATATGTATATTGCTAAATTGCCAGTAGGTTGTTCGGCTAAATACTTCTATAAAAATAAATCTATATATTTTAGCGAAGATACTTCTTTTGATCAAATTAGTGATTTGATTGTACATGAATGTATTCACTATTTGCAAGAGAGAGTAAATAAATATGGAAAATTGGTTAGATTAGGTTTTTGTGATTTTACTGATAGCTCACTTCCTGGAACAGGATTAAATGAAGCAGCAGTTCAATTATTAGCCTCTAAATGTGTTAATAAGAAATCAGAAACAGTTACTTATTTTGACCTTACTTTTAATACTATTAGTCCTGATTTTTATCCTCTTGAATGTGCATTAGTAAATCAAATTTCATATTTAGTTGGTGAAGATATATTATTTGATAGCACTCTTAACAGTAACGATAATTTTAAGAATCAATTTATATCTTTAACATCTAAAGAAACTTTTGAATTAGTACAGTATAATATTGATTTATTAATAGAAATGCAAGAAAATATTATTAATTTAAATTCTTATAATGAGATACATTCTAATTGTATAGCTAAAGTACAAAGAAATTGTAATAAAATAGAAGAATTTAAAGCAGAAATTAAAAAAGTATTTTTAGATACACAAAATACTATACTTGCTGCTTATTTTGATAATACTATAAATTTAATTTATACAAAAGATGCTATATCTAGCTATAGAGCCAAATTATATAATTTTAGAAATCTAATTGCTGTTTCAGATGGATATACATATTTTAACAAGTATTATATCGCAAAAATGTCAGAGTTAGAAGATATAGCTGATGATCCTTTAAAACAAAATCAAAAGTCACTAGTGGTTTATAAAGAAAGCTTTATAAAAACTTTATTTAGTAGAATAAAATATTTATTAAAATTGATACCAAAACAGTCTTCTACAGCATATTATGAACAGGAATTTAATGATTAAAATAGTTTTTATATAAAAATTGTACAGATTGTATCTGTACAATTTTTAATGTTTTATGTAAATGTATCATTAATACTAGTATATACATGAATATTACCACCTTAACTGTAACACATCGTGATGAAATATGGTAAAAAAAGGAAAATTTTGTTGTTTTTAAATAAAATAGATGATATAATTTTTTTACAAACTATAAAGAAAGGTAACAGATATTATGAAAAGAAACAAAAAAATTTTTATATTTATATTAGCTTTATTAATAGTCTCTACTATAATTTTATTTATCTTTATGAAGGAATCTAGTTATGATCCTATAGCATATGTTGGACCAAATGAGAGAACAGCCAATAGAGGAGTAATTATAAAAGTATATGAAGATTCTTTTGCATTTATGTCAGTAGAAGGTGAGCCGTTTTATGTAATATATAGGCATGATGCAGGTCCTTTTATAGATCCAAAAGGGAAACATAAGGGGAAATTAAAGGAAGGACAGGAAGTAGTAATTGTATATAGTGGACATATTTTAAAAACTGAACCAAAAACAATTCATGATGTAGGAAAGATTTATATTAGAACCGAAGAAAGCAATATAACAATTCCAAATAATATTTATGAACTTTTTCAGGATTATTAAACTATGAAATTCTAGTATAATAATATAAAGATTTGTAAAAAAAGGAAATTTTACTTGTATTTAAATAAAGTAAATTATATACTTTCTTTATAATCTTATAAGGAAAGGAGAAAAATTATGCAAAAAAATTTATTTACAAAGTTATGTATTACATTACTAATTAGTACTATGTTTTCAATAATTATTCTTACTAACAATGTAAAAGCACTAAGTACAGAAGAGACAATATCTGTATTAGAGGAGGTTTCAGATGAAGAAACAATAGATACAGAAGAAAATCCATATGTTGAAGAAAAAATCATGAAGTATGATGCTATAACAGATACAACAACAGAAGTTGATATGGAAGAACTAAAGCAACTATCAACTGTATTAAGAAGTAAAAATGAAAATAATTCATTAACTGTTGAAAGTATACAGCCCTCTAAAGAATATATGTCTAAGCTTGTTCCTAAAATACCTAATTATTCACTTCTTTCTAGTGATAGAGAAATAATAGGAGATACTTCTATATTACCTTATAGTGCAGTGTGTAAAATAATGTTCTCAGAATCATCATCAAATGACAAGCAGGGGATTGGCTCTGGTACATTAGTTGCGAAAAATGCAGTTTTGACATCTGCACACTGTGTTTTCGATAAGAATAATAATAATGCTAAGTTTAAAGATTGGGTTGCTTGCCCTGCATTCAATGGTGCTCCATACTTGGGATTGGAATCTGGTTGGTCTCAAGTTTATTATTCGTCATTATGGAAAGAGAATCATAGTTATGAATATGATTGGGCTGTTTGCATCTTAGAAAAAAGTTTAGGCTCAACTGTTGGAGCTGTTGGTGCAACTTCTTATGAAACTTCTGCTGAGATGAAAAATCTGGAAGTGAGAACATTTCGGTTATCCTAAGAATGTTTCTGGAGGCTACTCTCAAATTTTAACACCAGGTAAAATAGAAGCTTGTTATACTAATTGGTTCAAATTCTCTGGTGATATTTCAGGAGGCATGAGCGGTGGCTCTGTAATGTTAAAAAATGAAAATAAAATAATAGGTGTAACTTCTCAAAGCTATAATCTTGGAAACTATGGCAGAGCATGGAGAATGACAAATAATGTTATACTCCTAATTATAGATATACGTAATGGCACTGTAACATAGAGTCTCGAATTTTGGCAATATTGCCGAAATTCTCCGTCCTTCTTGGCAAAATTAATTCTTGAAATCGATATAAAAGAATGTTATAATTATGTTAGTTTTTATAGCTTGTAGCAAAAAACTTTCTTTTAGAATAACTGCTTTAAGTAGTAGTTCTAGATAACAATTAATTTATTCAACTTTTGCTATTGCAAAAAGAAAGGAGACAAAATGAAAAACATAGCTGAAGGGTAAGTTATCACAAAATGTCTACAATAAGTTAGACGCAGACAACTGGATGAGGATTCCAAAATTTGAGGATACCAAGAGAACTTCTTTCTTGGATGTCAACGACCTGGTATTCTATGATAGCAGTTCATTAGAAACATCTTCAGAAATTCCTAATGAACCCTTGGACTTAAAGGAAGTATTTGGAACCCAAAAGTAAGCACTGAAAAAGAGAATTAAAAAAAGCACGATACATCGTGCTTTTTTTAATTCTCTTTTTCTAAATATTTATCTATATTTTCTGCTGCATTTCTTCCAGACCTTGCAGCCCATGCTACAGTTGATGTTTCTCCACTTATATCCCCTGCACAAAATACTTTTTCATCAGACGTTCTATTATTTTCATCTGTTTCTATGTAGCCCCATTTATTTCTTTTTAAATTTAAAGAACTTAATACCTCTTCTTCTGGCTTTGCTCCTACTGCCATTACTACATAATCTACTGGTATTTCATAATTGCTTCCCTCTATATTTACAGGCTTTAGTCTAGTTTCTCCTTCTGCTTTTATTAACTCCGTTTTTATACATTCGATTTTTTCCACATACTTATCCCCAATTATCTTGACTATGTTATTTTGAAATAAAAATTCAATTCCCTCTTTAATTGCATCGTCTATCTCTTTTTGCTCTGCTGGCATTTGTTCTCTTGCTCTTCTATATACTACATATACTTTCTTTGCCCCCATTTTGTTTATGGTTCTTGATGTATCCATTGCTGTATTCCCTCCACCATTTACAACTACTATTTTTCCTTCGTAATTAGGATGGTTATTGTTTTCTAATAATTCATTTCCTCCATATACTCCTTTTAGTTCTTCTCCCTCAATTCCCATTTTAGCTGATATGTTTGCTCCAATTGTAAGTAAAATTGCATCATATTCCTTTTTTAATTCTTCTAAAGTAATGTCTTTTCCTAGACTACAATTATATTTTACGTCTATTCCTAAATTTAATATCTTCTGCATAGTTTCTTTTAAAATATTTCTTGGTAATCTGAATTCAGGTATTCCATGTGATAACAGTCCACCTAATTCATTGTGCTTTTCATATATTGTAATTTCATGACCTTTTCTTCTTAAAAATGCTGCTGCTGTAAGACCTGCTGGTCCTCCTCCTACAACTGCAATCTTTTTTCCTGACATTTCCTCTACTTTTGGAATATCCCATTTGTTTTTAATTGCCATATCTCCTACAAATGCCTCTAATTCTCCAATTTCTACTGGCTCTCCTTTTATACCTCTTACACATTTTCCTCTACATTGTTTCATATGTGGGCATATTCTTCCGCAAACAGGTTGTAATACCGTTGTTTCTAATAAAATTTTATATGCCTCTTTATAATTTTCTTCCTTTATTTTTTTTATAAATCTTGGTATATCATTCCCTAATGGACATCCTATAGTGCATGGCTTTGTAGGACAGTTTAAACAATAATTTGCTTTTTCTTGCATTTTTAATCTCTTTCCTTTCTAAGGCAAAAACTAGGTTGGAAAAGCCTTGCCTCCTTATTAATATTTTATAATAAAAATTCATATATTCTTTCTTGTCCATTTAATATAAATTCTATAATATATTCCTTTGTGTCATCTTCTATTTCTATTTTTGTATTATTTATTGAAGCTATTATCATATCTTTTGTTATTTTAGGAATATCAAGCTGTAAAAAGATTTCAGCTACTCCTGCATTTTCTTCTATAAATTCATAGAAAAACTTTAAAAGCCCATCCTTTTGCCTTGTTATATCGTTTACTCTCCCACGCGCAATTAATGAGATATTATTATCATAATTTGGACTAAGTGATATAATTTCTCCTGTTTCTTTGTTTCGTAATACTCCATAATTCTTAGTGTGTCTATCTACATTATAGCAAATGGAATCTAGATATATCATTTTTAAATAGTCTTTTGCTATTTCTTTATTACTTAAAGAATTTAGATAATTAAAGCTTTTTGAATAGTCTTCATTATCTTTTACAATAGAGTAAAAGCTCTCAAAATTAACCTTATTTCCATCTGTGAAATCTGGCGATTTAATATAATTAGTATCATACTCATATTCTGCCATATTAAATCCTAGTTGCTTTCCTAAATTATATGTAAATAGCTCTGAAAACATTTCTTCTTTACTTTCTTTTTTCCATAAATACCATCTATTTTTATTTAACTTCCAACATTTTTCATAACTGCCGATGTTTGTAAGTTCTGGAGTATGAGAATTTATTTTTTTGCTGTCAAAGTCAATATTGTTTAAACTACCATTTAATGCTATTTCAGAAAATAAATTTTCTTTAAATCTTACATCCTCCCATGTCAGTATTTCTCCTTCATACTTAAACCAATAGTTGTCTGTAATTGTTACTGCATGTGCCTCTAAGGTAGTACTAACATCATCTTTTTCTTGTAATCTTAACATTTTTTTTAAAAGCCTTGAATTAGTTCTATGTGAATCTATAGCTCTTGATGAAAGCCATTCATTAAAATCTATATTATATTTAAAGTATAATGGACATAAATTTTCATTCATTATTTTTGGTATACTATTTTCAACTTTGACTACTTTGATATCTCCAGACATTATGTATCCATTTAATTTTTTGTCCATATCTAATTTCATTCCTTCCTAAAATATATAACTTTTATATATCAACATTTGTGCTGTCTTCTTTAAATTTCTTTTTATAATATTTTATATATTCTATATTACTATTTTTACTTCTTTCTACCATACAGTTATATACTCTATCTCTTAATTCCTGTTTTTGCTCTTTTTTTGGTAAATCTTCATTTACAAAAAATGGTCCATCTATATATGTAACTATTTTAATTTTATCATTGTTTTTTCCATATGCTTGATATGTATTAGTCATGCAAAATACTGGTTTCTTTAATTCTACTGGATATGCAAATGATACTGATTTAAATGGTCTTATTTTTGTATAATATGGCCATATATGAGCTTCTGGATATATTGTTATAGAGTGCCCTTTTTGTATATGATTTTTTATTATTTCTAAAAAGTTTCTCATGGATATTTTATCACCTGGAACAGGTATAGCGCCTAACATTTCAATTATTGTCTTTGAAAATTTCATTGATATGTTTTCTGGATTTACTATTAAAAAGTTCCTTTTAGGGTAAATTGATATACTTGGTATAAAAGTATCTGCAAATGCTTGTGTATGATTTACATATACAAAGTATCCCTCTGTTTTGTATTTCTTTAACTTTTGCTTTCCTATATATTTTATTTTAAATTTTAATTTAGCATATCCTACTTTTATAGGCATACTTAACACATTTTGTACTATTAACGAGCATAAATCCCATAATGCATTTTTACTGTATCTGTAATTTCCATCTATCTTTATTGGAGTAATTTTTGCAGTTGAAAATTCATCATTTAATTCATCAGTATAATAAATTACTTTCTTTTTTTTCATTTTTACCCCTTACATATTATTGTTAAATAATTCTTTAATATATAATTCTCTATTTATAAGTTCATTATTCTTACCTTGTATTAAGTTCTCAAAGAACATTACTAAATAATCAAATATAGGATAGATTCCTTTTGGAATGTTTCCGTAATTACTTCTAACTAAAGCATTTCTAAAATATAAGCTATATTCTTTGAACATATCATTATTAACACTAAATCCCATATTATTAAGATACTTTTCAATAAATACTGCTGTTGTTCTTGTGTTGCCTTCTCCAAA
>CAOKMR010000093.1 GCA_948469815.1 uncultured Clostridiaceae bacterium
CAATGTGCCCCTACACATGTAATTATAATTTTAAAATGTATAATCCTCCCCACAAACACAAATTTTTATGTTAGGATAACTTTGAATTGTAACTGCACATCATTTTACGTTCCCCAATGTGCATCTTCAAATAATTGCCAAAATTCTCCGTCCAGTAAGATTAAATTAAGTACACTTTATAAAAATTTGTATTTATAGACAGCTTAAAAGATATAAAATTATAGTTCTAAAAGAAGATTTGAAATACTTATGAAGCAAATGCTAGAGAAAAATCCTATTGATGAAAACTTAAAAAATACTGACACTTTAAAATGGACTGGGCTTATGAATAATTATAAAAATTCGGTTGAAGAAATTATATATAAAGAACTAATATATTGTTAAAATATAAAATAAAGACATATTGAGCAATCATCTTATCTTCTCAATATGTCTTTACAAATTATCTTAATCTAATCTCCATAATTGATATTTTCCTGTTATTTCATTAACATCTTCTGTATTACCATAAATAATAGCACCTAGATATTCTAATTTATCATTTTCTTTTGAATTTATAGATGTAACTAATTCGTCATCTGTTCTTGTGTCTAACATATCTTTTGGATAGTCAGCTACTAATAAATTAGGATTTTGTTTTGCTAAATCTATAGCATTTTTTAATTTTCCTTGTTTTACTTTTGTTATTATAAATGGAAATTGACTAATTCCTAAATGGCTTACACCTGATTTATCAACAATAGTTGGTTGCCCCATAATTTCGTCATTTGAATATTTGCCAATAGATATAGCAAGATGACCTATAACATTAAGGGCAATTGATGGCTCAACATTTGATGCAATAACTCCTACAATTTTTTTATCTTCATAATTCATATTTTCTTACTCCTTTATTAATTAAATTTAACTGTTAATAAAGGAGATTAAACATTTTCAAGCACTTCTATTTTAGCCCATAATTCTCCTCCATGCATTTTTCTTGAATATCTAGGCATTATATTTCCTCCAATCTAATAATTTTTTTATATTAATCCAACTTTTCCTTTTTCTCTAATTGTTGTATCTCAAATATTGCTTTTTGACTTTCTATTTTTGCCTTTAGTTGTTCTTCTGTTGGTAAATATGTTTTATACTTTGTTGCAAATAATTGCTCATTTCCATTTAATACAGAATATCTTGCTACATCAGCATCTGTTTCTGTACAAAGTAAAATTCCTATTGTTGGATTGTCATCTTTTGCTTTTTTCAATTCATCATACATTCTAACATACATGTCCATTTGTCCTATATCTTGATGTGTTACTTTATTAGTTTTCAAATCAATTAAAACAAAACACTTTAAAATATAGTTATAAAATACTAAATCTATATTATTCCGACATCGGGATAATGTAGATTATTCCGATTCTCATATTATTCCGATTATTAAAAAAGAAAAACTCCAAAAGTATACTAATATTATACCGTTTGCTTTTGGAGTTGTAAATATTTAATCGGAATAATTTTTAAGTCAAACCACATAATTTACTTAGGATATCTTCATTATCTTCCCATATTGCAACCTTTTCATCATTTTTTAGAACATTATCTTTGGAAGCTTTTTCGATAGCTTTTCTTTTCATTTCTGTATCAGCATATGCATAAATTAAAGTAGTTTCAAGATTTTCGTGACCTAGCCACTCAGCTAAAATGGCTAAAGGCATACCTGAACGATACAAATGCATAGCCCTAGAACGCCTAAACATATGTGGATGAATTTTTTTAGGTGTTTAGGGGAATGTATTTCTAGCCTTAACTCCGTATTTATTAACAAAGCGTGCCACATTATCATCTGACATGGGTGTCTTCTGTCCCTGATGGATTGTATAAAACATTGGTTGTGTTCCATCACTGTTAGAGTGATAAATGCTTGTATATTTTTGAAAATGCTTTACTGTGTCTTCTGTAACAGGAACAACTCTTGGTTTCGAACCTTTTCCCATAAGATATACTGTTTTGGTACTAGCATTGAAATCACATAGCTTCATTCCTAACATTTCACAATCTCTTGCAGCAGTGTCATACATTAATATCATAAAAAATAAATCTCTAATTCCCATTTTAGTAGTTGTATCAGGTTGTTGCAATAAAACTTTTATTGCTTCTATACTCATGAATTCCATAGTATGAGATTTATTAATATCTTTTTTTAAAGGTATTCCTTTTAATTCATTAAAATATATTACTAGTGTTGGCTCTATTGTATAAATATATTTAAAAAATGATCTAATACATGCTAGTCTTTGATTTCTAGTTGCTATAGACCAATTTCTTTCAATTTCCATAGTATCAAGAAAACTTAAAATATTTTGTCTGTTCAGCTCTTCAAACTTGAGACTTTCTAATTTAATATTTAATGAACTATTTACATAGTTTAAAAGCATATTCCAAGTTTGTTTACAAGAAATTAGAGTATGTTTACTACAATTTTTTTGCTTGGGTAAATATATAGTAAAATATTCCTTTAAATACTTAAATAGTTTATTATTATCCTTTTTCATTCTACCACCTCTGGAATTATTCCTTTAATTTGAGTAAAATCCATAAGAGATAATCGTTCTGGCAATAAATGAATGTAATAAAATGTATTTGAAAAAGTAGCATGTCCCATATAGGCACTTAAATATGAAATATATTCGTTAATTTCAATTCCATTTTCTACCCATTTCATTAATGTACGTGTTGCAAAATTATGACGTAGATCATATGGTACACAAGAGCCTTTTGCTGTATTATTGCCTGATATTTCCCAACACTTATGGAATTGGGCTGTTAACCAGCCATGCGAATATTCTTTTCCATTTGGTGACTGAAAGAAATATGTTCTATTTGGAATTATAGTATTGGCAAGTGTATTGTACTTATAGCATAAATCCATAATATATTCTGTAACTGCAATTCTTCTATCTTTACACCATTTTGATTCTTCAATATAAATAGTATTGTTATTAAAATCAAAATTTTTTACTTTTAACAATCTCACTTCTTGGGGACGTAAACCACATGCATATTGCAATCTAAATATAACAGGAATTGTGTATTCTAATAATGGACTATTTCTACCAAATGAAATTTTGTCTGTTGCATCAAAAAAATTTTTTAGTTCTTCATCTGAAAGTATATATGGAATATCAGCTTTGTATCTAGGCAATAATGTTGTTGGTACTATAAAAGCTTCTATACCATTAGCTACTAGATATTTACCAAATTCCCTAATAATATGAAATCTATAACCACTTTTTGCATTTTCTTTTGTGTCATTACACCAAGCTAATGCAATTTCATTCGTTAAAACTGTCTCATTTGGAAAATGTTCTTGACAAAATTGGTCAAAATTCAATAAGTACCATTTGTAACTATTCATTTTATGTCCTAATGCTGTTTTGAATTTTAGCATATCTGTAATTGATTTTGCAAAATTGCTTTTTAACATATCGTTCATTGTAGTCCCTCCTTTGTTGTTGCGTATTTTGATATATCCATGCAACAAACTCGTAGCATTTCATCATTTAAAGCAATGTAACGTTTAGAAGTGTCTATTGTCCTGTGTCCTAATAGTTGTGAAACTGTTGTTATTGGAACTTTTGCTTTTACCAATCTTGTTCCAAATGTTCTTCTAAATGCATGAAAGCTTTTTCCATCTCCTGCTGTATGAATAATCTTGGTTTTAGCTAAACATCTCTTAATTGTATTAGCTCCAACTATTCTATTAAGTTTTTTATAAGGTCTTCGATTAGTTAAAAATATGTATGGTAATTCTGATTCTGGTCTTCCATTTAGTATATAATCAGCAATTGCATTGCCCGCACCTATTGATAATGGTAATATTAATTGACTTTTTGTTTTTTGCTGTACTATAGTAATTTCATACTTTCTCCAGTTAATATTTGAAAAGCATAAGTTAGTTATATCTATTACTCTAAATCCTGTTTCCATAGAAAGTTTCATAATAGCATAATCTCTTTTTCCTAAAGATGTAGAGGTATCAACTGCTTCAAATATGTGGTCTAATTCTTCATTTGAAAAGCAAGGCAATATTTTCTTTCTATTTCGAACGGGATTGGACATAATACTTTCTACTTTAAGATTTGAATACTTATTAATATTTAAAAAGGCAAAGAATTTTTTCATCGACCATGTAAGATTTATCATACTGGATTTATGCTTTGGTGCTTGATTAATAATAAATTCCTTCACATGACATAGTTGAATATCCCTAATTTCATATATCTCTTTTGTCTCTAAAAATATAAGAAATATATTAATTGTTTGTATTATCAGCTTAATTGAGCCTGTAGATAATTCACTATTTAATAGTGTCTGCTCATATTCACTTAAGAGATGATCGAAATTACTACAGAGTATTGGTGCATTGTATCTTCTTCGTTTCCAACTAATTGAGCCACTCTCAATATAATCAATTAATACATGTATTGTTTTTCTCATAAGTAAATAATAAGTTCGCTCAATTTCTTTGTTCATATAACGGTTTCCTTGGTATTCTAAGAATTCTTTTGCATTTTGTATAAGATTTTCTTTTTCTTTGGTGCCATAGTAATTTATTAAAGAATTATAGCAAACACGATAATATCTCACTGTGTTATCGCTTAATGGAATCTCTTGTATATATTTTAAAATATCATTTGTATAATCTCTTAGATTTTTTTGCATAATAAAACGCCTCCTATTATAAATTTAGGCAATTAAGCCTATATCTATATTTTAGAGGCATTTACTATGTTTTAGCAATAAATTATTCTGATTATTTTACATAAAGCAATTGCTATTGCAATGTTTTTATGCTACAATCGGAATAATATGAGAATCGGAATAATCGATATAGTAATCATCTTTTTCGGTACGAATATGTTGTTGTCTTTCTACAAAAGCATAGCCTTTTCCGAAGTTCCATCAAAAATTTTTGTAAGTTATTTATAATACTTGTTTCTAATTCAGTTTCTGTATATTTATCTTCTAATGAATAACCTAAAAATTCGGCTATTAACGGATTTTTTATAAATTCTAATTTATCCATTAAATAGTGTTCTTTATTTTTTTCTTTCATTTCTTCAATTACAGGTTCTTTGACTTGCGACTTTAATAGTCTATAATAATATTGTGTACTTATATTTCGTTGTAATGTTCTCGTGCTCCAAGTTTGCTCAAGTGTTTCTTTTGCATACCAATCTCTTGCCTTTTCATCAAATACTTGTAATAAAATTTTGTAATGTGTCCAAGAAAGCAATATATTAGATTTTGCATTCACTGCATGCAAAATGTTTGGAAAAGTTTTGTAAAATTGTAAAAAATAGTATAGGTTTCTTATTTCAAAGCCTTTTCCATATTTTTCCTTTAATTCTTTAGACAACTTCTTTATTATTTCTGTACCATAATCAGCTCTGTTATCGCCTTTTAATTCTTCTTCTGCTATTCTATATCCTATAAACCAATTTCTTTCTACTAATGCGATATTTACTGATTGATAAGCATAATCCCTTGCTGATTCAATAATAGAACATACATCTTTTAATACATTATCTGTATTTTGATATTTAATAATCATGGAATTATTATCTTTCTTTTCTAAATCCATTATTTACCTACTTTCTTTTACTCAAATTGATTTGCTAATTGGTCTATTGAAATGCCACCATTGTCATCCCAATCTACTTTTACATTATCAAATTCTTCACTTCTAAAATTATTTAATTTTTCATAATCTTCTATATCCATTTTAAAATTTAATGCTTGTTTATTTTCATTAATCCTATTAATATTGGTCGATTTTACTAATGCTATAATTTTCTTTTCATTTATTATCCAGTTAAGTATAATTTGGTTTTGTGTTTTATCATATTTATTTGCTAATTCAACTAATAAAGGGTAATTTCTTTTAGCTGTTCTATTTCTTCTTAATGGTTGATAGCACAAAAACTTTATATCATTTTTATTACAATAGTCTAAAACTTTTATATCTTCATATATTTTACACTCTAAATTATATATTCCCTCGAAAAAGTCAATTTTAATTTCTTTATTTATTAAAGATAATTGTTCTAAGCTCGCATTACTAATCCCAATATATTTTACTTTTCCTAGACTTACTAATCTCTGTATCTCTTTATAAACATCTATTAAAGGAATTTTTGAAAATGAAGGTTTATGTAATTGAAGCATATCAACATATTCTATATCTAGAATTTGTAAATACTCATTTAATTGCTTTTCTATATCATCTTTACACTCAATAGTTGGCTCTAAATTTGTAGCAATAAACAATTTATCTCTATCTACTTTATCTATAAATTTCTTTAATTGTCTAACAACTTCTCCATTATTATAAAGCATAGATAAAGACAAATAGTTTTGTCCTAAATTATATGAATGAATTAATGATTGCATATCATTCTTAATATTTTCATAATCTATTTTCCAAGTTCCTATTCCTAATTCAAATATATCATTTTTATTTATCACAATTACCACCTCTAATAATAATTTATATTACTGAATTATATCAATAAATCCGTATTTTTGCAACTAAAAATCCAGGATAAAAAAATGAAGAGTTACTAGACCAACATAATTTTTTAATTACCACGATAAACGAAAACTTTAAGA
>CAOKMR010000094.1 GCA_948469815.1 uncultured Clostridiaceae bacterium
TTTTGTTTTGTTCGCTTGTATTTTTCTAATAAATGTTATATAGTTATTTATGAAAATGAGAATAAGCGGAGTGTGTTGCCACCTTTGACAACTTGTTTATACATAATCCTCTACGACTTTTAGTTGTAAGACTGATATACGGAGGTGGTGCTATATGATAGAATCAACTTTAATAATAATGACTTATCTATTATTCTATGGAATAGTAGGATTAGCTATCATAAACATTGTTTTATTAAGCATCATTTGTTGGCTACTACATAAACAATAAAAAATAACCATTCTGCTTTTGACGGAGAGAATGGTTAAACATTTCTTTTTGGCAACACATTTCTGTGTTTCTCATTTTCTATCTATATTATACACAGATTTTTAGGAAAAGTCAAATAGTTTTTTAGGTTACAACTAAAAAATATTAGTATTTAAAAAAAATATAGGAGAACTATATCATGAGATTAAAAAGTCGCGAAATTAATAATTTTAACGAAATAGTTGATGTATTAGAAAGATGTAATGTATTAAGAATTGCTTTTAGAGGAAATGAATATCCATATATTGTACCAGTTTCTTTTGGGATAAAGAAGAATGGAAATGATATTGTACTTTATTTTCATGGTGCAAAGGAAGGTAATAAAATAGAACAAATTCAAAAATGCCCAAACGTATGTATCGAAGGAGATATATTTTACAAGGCTGAAGAAACATCATACGGCATTACAACTAAATATGAAAGTGTAATAGGATATGGTATTATTGAAAAAGCTGAAGATGATGAAATTGTTGAAGGATTAAAAGCTATTTGTGCACACTATAATTATACAGAATATCCTATTGAAAAATGCAAAACCCTTCCTATGACTGCCGTCTATAAGATAAAAATCAATAAGTTGTCAGGAAAACGAAAACTGCCATAAGTATAATTGAGTGAAAAGGTTAAGTTAAATTATGGAAAAAAACTAATAAATATACTAAAGTAATGCTTTATACTGTTTTTAATTAATAATTTTAAAAATATGCTGTACATTTGCTGTACAATTGGTGTAAGCCTTTATTGTAGGGGCGATTAGTAATCGCCCGTGCTCCAACGATTTTTCTATATAAAAATTCATAATTATAGAATATCCTTTGAAGAGCCATAGATGAAATTTCTCCGAGGTCTGCGGGCGAATAATATTCGCCCCTACACTCGCTTTGATACTGTTTTGATATGATATTCTGGTAATGCCCTCTGAATTTTTGCAAAAATATGCAAATTTTTGTTTTGTTCGCTTGTATTATTATAAAATATGTAGTATAGTAGTTAAAGATAGAAATGAGATAAAAGCAGATGTGTGTGTTACCTCTAAACCTCAACTTATGTTGAGAGCGAGGAGGTGAGTGCTTATGGTAGAATTCTTACTATTCCTAATAATAGGATTAATGTTATCAATAACCATAAATATCGCCTTGTTGTGTATTATATACATAATGTGGACTGATAAACAAATATAAAAATACACCACGTACGCTTTCGCCGAGCTTTGTGGTGTAAACTATTCATATAGGTAGCACACATTGTCTGTGGCTCTCATTTTCTATCTATATTATACACACATTTTTAGGAAAAGTCAAATGGTTTTTGAAATGAGAATAGTAATTCAATAGAGTATTAGTATTCCTAAAATAAAAATAGTAATTTGTAAAGGAGAATAGTATGTCGCAAATTATAGAAGTAATTGTAGAAAATAAAAATTATCAACTTGAATGGGCTTTATCAGAGCATTTTGAGGAATTAGAAGGGAAGAAGTTTATGCTTAATAAAATGGCAGCAGAACAAATTGAGATGATTAATAATTTGTCAAATACTGCCAAAATATTGTTATCAGCAGTTGCAGGAGCAGTAATACAACATCTAATAGATAATAACTGTCAGATAGATAATATATTTGAAAATGGCTATTTTATTGTTAAAAATTGATTTATAAATTCAGATTGTACAACTAAAAATATTAACAATTATTCTAAGCCAATATATTAATTGTCTTAATTAATAATTTTAAAAATATGCTGTACAATAGCTGTACATTAAGGAATACGAAGTCTTGAATACAGCTATTTTATTGACGTTGTAGGTTCCTCTGATTTGGTTTACGCCTCCAAGAAATTAGCATTTTAAGCCAAATTCACACAATATCACAAAGTATCATGTAAAGGCACAAAATGCAGAAATACTCTCTTTGTAAGGGAGTATTTTTCGTTTTAGAACATATATATTTATTATAGATTATCACCATTTAGTATAAAATTTGCTGTACATTGGTGTAAGCCTTTATTGTAGGGGCGATTAGTAATCGCCCGTGCTCCAACGATTTTTCTATATAAAAATTCATAATTATAGAATATCCTTTGAAGAGCCATAGATGAAATTTCTCCGAGGTCTGCGGGCGAATAATATTCGCCCCTACACTCGCTTTGATACTGTTTTGATATGATATTCTGGTAATGCCCTCTGAATTTTTGCAAAAATATGCAAATTTTTGTTTTGTTCGCTTGTATTATTATAAAATATGTAGTATAGTAGTTAAAGATAGAGATGAGATAAGTAGTTTTGTGTTGCCACTTTACTAACATAGTTTCGACTATGAGAAAGTGAGGTGGTGTTTATGAGTTTTATATTATTCTTAATATTAGCCTTAATGGCATCAGTTACTCTAAACGTAGCCTTATTGACAGTTTGTTACATACAATATGTTAATAAAATTATAGATAAGGAATAAAACAACAACACATTCTGCTTTTGACCGAGTGAATGTGTTGTTGTTACTTTTATATAAAGTGGTAACCATATTTGACTATGGTTTCTCATTTTCTATCTATATTATACACAGATTTTTGGATAATGTCAAACTTTGATTTGTTGATTTTGAGTATTTTCTAATTTAATATATAAATTTGTGTTTGTGGGGATGATAAATTTTTATATGAATTAATGTAGGGGCGCCCTTTGGGCGTCCGTTGAAATAATAGGATTTCAAACATTTATATTAATTATAAAATATTAATAAATGTAGGGGCGGGCCCTGTGTCCGCCCACCAAAATGATACAAATTATAATATTTTTATTTATATTCTTAGGAAAGTAATCACGAAGTGGTTAGTTTCCTTAGAAGATAATTATGGCGGAATTTAGATTTTGTAGCAGTTTCCACTGCGTACAAAATCTTAGTTTCAGTTATTTATATAATAGGAAAGTTATACTTTCCTATTATATAAATGCTATAATCGCTAGCCCTTGAGATTTTCTCCTTACAGTCGAAAACTCAATCGGGCGGAACAAATTAAAGAAAAATCTTTGATTTTTCTTATTTGTTCTTATAAATATATTTCATTTAATATTTAAATAAATAATGCAAATTTAAAATTTCTGCAATTCAACGGACGCCCGAAGGGCGCCCCTACAATGGATTGCAATATATTTGTTATCAACATAAATGTCCAAATTTCTATAATTTCATTGGGCAGACACAGGGCCTGCCCCTACATTTATTATTCATCATTCACCATTCATTATTAATTATTCATGGTGATTTTATATAATAAAATCACACGTACAAACCCCAATTTTATATTAGCATAGCTGTGAATTGTAACAGTTAGCTACAAAAATATACAAAATTTTGTTTTGTTCGCTTGTATTATTATAAAATATGTATTATAGTTATTAAAGATAGAAATGAGATAGCAGATATGTTGTGGCTACCACTTTCAATACTCGATATATTCGAGAGCAAGGAGGTGGTTGTTTATGGGATTTATATTAACTCTAATATATGCTTTGGGATTTTCCCTAACTGTAAACTTAGCCTTATTGTGTATTATATACATAATGTGGACTAACAAACAATAAAAAACAACACATTCTGCTTTTGTCGGTAGGAATGTGCTGTTAAACCAATTTATGTGGTAGTCGCATTTCTGTGACTCTCACTTTCTATCTATATTATACACAGATTCTTGGATATTGTCAAACTTTTATTTGTTGATTTTGAGTATTTTCTAATTTAATATATAAATTTGTGTTCATCGTTATTTAATTATATTTCACATTTTTTTTGCCTCCGATTTCTATTTTTTTAAATTGCCAAAATTCTCCGTCCCCTTTGACAAAATTTCAAGGGACACATGTTATGTGTCCCCTTTGTTTCGAATTTTATTTTTGACTAAAATTCTATATATTCGTTTGGATCTACACTGTGTCCTGATCCACTTGCTGTTCTTATTTCGAAGTGTAAGTGATGTCCTGTTGATGTTCCATGATTTGGATCTGTTTCTGCTCCCCCTTCTAAGCCTATTACATCTCCTGCTTCTACTTTTTCTCCTACTTTTACGTCTATTCTTGATAGGTGTGCATAGAAACTATATATTGTTTTTCCATTTATATTGTGCTTTATTTCTATACAGTTTCCATATCCATTTTGTACTCCTGCATATGTTACAACTCCGTCTGCTATTGTTAGGATTTCTGTATGGTGCTCTCCTACTAAGTCTATTCCACTGTGTAGTTTCTTTTCTCCTGTTGTTGGATGTATTCTGTATCCATAGTTTGAACTTATTCTGTAGTCACATGCTATTGGGCTAATTAAGTGCTTTTCTTCTATTCTTGTTATTAATACTTCTCCTTTTGAGTCTTTTATTACTGTTATGTCTGTATCATTAGGTACAGTAGTGTCTTTTCCTTCTTGTATTCCCTTAATTGTTGCCCCTACAATGTCTTCTTCTAGTGAGTCTCCTTCTAGCATTTTTCCTTTTTTCTTGTTTGGTTTTACCCATTTTACTTCTTCTGCTATTCTTCCATAGTTTTTCTTTAGGATTACTCTGTCTAACATGTCTACTTTTCCGTCTCCATTTAAGTCGTAGATTGATTTTTCTTCTTTGTTTTCTTCTGTGATGTTTACCCCATAATTGTCATTTAAGTCTACTAGGTCGTCTATCTCTATTTCATCACTTGGTGCTACGTCTCCTCCTATCATTTCTACGTTGTCTAGTGTTACTCCTGTTCCGTCTGTTAAGTCTATTCCTGTTATTCTATGGCTTAAGTATCCTGGTTTTATGAATAATAAATCATATATTCCTGAGTCTAATTGTATTTCATAACTTCCGTCTTCGTTTGTTTGAATTATGTTTATTATTTCTCTTTTTTCTTTGTCTTGATTTGCAAGTTCTCCTACATCTATTGTTCCGTCTGGTTGTGTTACCATTGTAATTATGTCGTTTACATCCATTTCTTCTCTTGTGTCTTCTGTTTTGTATGCTATTATTGTTACTATATGTTTGTCCATTATGTTTTCATCTGTTATTGTTCCTTCTATTGCCATTTTTACGTTTAGTGTTAGTTTATATTCTTTTATTGATCCATCTTCTGCTGTTACTTTTATTGTTTTAATTGTAGGTTTTCTTATATCTACTTTTTCTGTTATTACATTAACTGCTTCTGTTCCATTGTCTATTGATACTTTTGCATTTTCGTCTTCTGTTGTTACTTTTATGCTTGTTACAATTTCATTCTTCATGAAGTATTCAAGTGTGTCTAAGTCTACTGGTTTGTCGTTTACTAATATTTCTTTTATTCTTGTATCGTTTGATACTCTTACTAAAGTAATATTATATGATTCTTTTGTTCCATCTTGTGCTGTAATTACTACTGGTACTATTGTTATTTTTTGTGATAATGGTATATCTATTGTTACTGTAGATTGTGAAACTTCTTCTTGTTCATCACCTATTTTTACTTTTGCATTTCCATTTGTTGCTTTTACATAAAGTTTTGCTTGTTTTTCTAATTGTGTAATATTTACTTCATATGGTTCTTCTACAGTTACATCATTTACTTTTACCATTCTTATTGATGCATCTCCTGATTTTTTCATTATGTTTATCCAGTATTCTCCTACATCTCCTGTTTCTGATGTGACAGTTACTTTTACTTTTGTTGTTTTTTCTTCTGTTTCTACAGTTGTACTAACACTTCCTAATCCTGATGCTTCTTCTATTGCTACTGTTGAGTATCTGCTGTTTGCTATTACTAATATGTTGCTTACATTTCTGTTTTCTTCGATATATGCTGTATATGTTTTTGTTCTTTCATCATATTTCTCATATTCGATGTCATTTACTAATATTGTGTTTATTGTTACATCATTGAATACTTTGTTTATTGTTACTGTGTATGTGCTTTCTGTTCCTCTTTGTGATGTTACTTTTATGTTTACAACTGTTGTTCTTCCTCCTGATAATTTTATTATTTGTTCTGTTTCTTCTTTTTCTGCTACTTCATCACCTATTGCTACTGTTGCATTTTCGTTGTTTGTGATTGCTCTTAGTGTTAGTGTTTCTGTGTTTTCTGGAACATTTATTATATAGTTTCCATCTTCTTGTTTTTCTACACGACTACCATCTTTGTATACTTCTTTTAATGTTGTGTCGAAAGATAGTTTTTGTAATAATAATGAGTATTCTTGTGTTGTACCATCTTGTGCTGTTACTTTAATTGTTCTTATTGTAGTTTGTGTTGTTTCTACTTCTGCTGTTGCTATATTAACTGTTTGTTCTGCATCATCTATTGATACTTTTGCATTTTCGTCTTCTGTTGTTACTTTAATA
>CAOKMR010000095.1 GCA_948469815.1 uncultured Clostridiaceae bacterium
GCCTATTTCAATGGGCACGGTGCGCCGTGCCCCTACAATGGTTATGAATATATTTATAATTAATATTAATGTTTAAATTTCTGTAATTTCAATGGGCACATGCAATGTGCCCCTACACGTGTAATTATAATTTTATATAATGTTTAAAACATATAATCCTCCCCACAAACACAAATTTTTATATTAGCATATGTCAATAAAATTAAAATATTCATTGTAAAATGCATTAACTTGTGGTATTATATTGTAAACTAAAGGAGAATAGAGGGATATACATGGAACAAGTTCAAATAGGAAAAATTTACAGACATTTCAAAGGGAACTACTATTTTGTAGAAGATATTGCATTAGATTCAGAGACACAAGAAAGAATAGTAATTTATAAACCATTATATGAAAGGAAAGACAGTAAAATTTGGGTAAGAAGAGAGAAGATGTTTTTAGAAGAAATAGCACAAGAAAGACCAGATAATATAACAGGGCAAAAATATAGATTTGAATTACAACATAATCTATCGAAAGATTATACAGTAAAATAAATATAACCAATTGTTTTATATCTATTAAATCTTGTTTTGCTTCCTTTAAATATTCTATATTATATTTATCCAAAAATAATTCTTCTTTCTAAATTAAATTTTTTCTAATTCATCATAAATTTCCTCTGATGAATATTTTTCACCTTTTTCTAAAGAAGCAATTCATTTTTCTAATTCTTTATATAACATATATGTGTAGGAGCACATTGCATGTGCCCATTGAAATTATAAAAATTTAAACATTTACATTTAATTATAAATATATCGCATTTATCTGTAGGGGCACGGCGCACCGTGCCCAAATTGATAATTATAAATTTGGTGTAATTTTAATATTAAACGATATATCCAATAATTTTATTATTATGTTAAATGTCATAATTTTCGTCTATTTCAAAGGGCACGGTGCTGCCTAAGCCCCTACGATATTATCTAATTTCTAACATCTATCTTCTAGAACGATAAACACAAATTTTTATGTTAGGATAACTTTGAATTGTAACTGCACATCATTTTACGTTCCCCAATGTGCATCTTCAAATAATTGCCAAAATTCTCCGTCCCTTATGGTACCCATTTTATTTCTTCTGCTATTTTTCCATAGTTTTTCTTTAGTATTTCTCTATCTAATATGTCTATTTTTCCGTCTTCGTTTAAGTCGTATTTTGATTTTTCTTCTTTGTTTTCTTCTGTTACCTCTATTCCATAGTTGTCATTTAAGTCTACCAAATCATCTATTTCTATTTCTCCACTTTCTGCTACGTCTCCTGCTACTAGCTCTTGTTCTTCTATTTCTATTATTCCGTCTTTTTCTCCTACTTCTATGTCTATTATTCTTGTGTTTAAGTATCCTGTTTTTGTTATTTTTACATTGTACATTCCTGGTTCATATACTTTTATTTCATATGTTCCATCTTCGTTTGTTTTAATAGTTGAGAGTTCTTCTTTACGAGCAGACTTTAGGGCATTTGCCCCTAGTTCATTTGTATCTAAAGTTTGGTATAATATTACTTCTGCTATATGTTTTCCTTCATGGTTTTCTGTTGTTATGCTTCCTATTATTTTTCCATATGTCTTTACTGGTATATAAAATAATATGTTGTGTGTTCTTTCTTCTACTTTTAGTTTTGTTGACCCTACTTCTAGGGCTTCTATTTTTCCTTGTTCATATGTCGCTATTTTTTCGTCTTCTGTTTGTGTATATTCTATTAGTGGTATTTCTAGTAGGTCTTGTTTATATACGTTTATTGTGTCTTTTTGGTATTTTAGTTCGTCCTCTTTTAGTGTTCTATTTCCTCCTACTTGTAGTTCTATTTCTTCTGGTGCTTCTATGTCTATATATCTCATTGGTACATAATAGTTTGTTCTTCCTTCTTGCTCGTTTGTTATTTGTTTGTATGTGTTGTTTCCTGTTACATATATAGAACCATTCTCTAGGATTACTGCTGTGTTTAAGCTTCCGTTGTTTCGACCAATGCACAATACAGATGTGAGTGGTGAGATATGTGATGTGAGAGCGTCTACATTGCTATCCTCTGCATTGTCTCCCTCTGTAGGGGCAGGCCCCGTGTCTGCCCTGTTTTCTTCATTTCCATTTTCTACAAGGGTTAATCCTTGTACAAATATTGATGTATTTTCATTTGTTCCATTTCCTAGTTCTCCGTTTGTTCCTTTTCCTGTTGACCAAACCGTTCCGTCTGATAACATTATGGTTGTGTTTGTGCTTCCTGCCTTAATGTATTTTACATGCGGGCGATTACTAATCGCCCCTACATCGTCTGGGTTATCATTCTCTGTATTTTCGATTTCTGGTATTGTTATTTTGGTTAGGTTTTTACGTTTGTGTTTGTTCCTAATCCTATTTCTCCGTTTGTGTTTTTCCCTGTTCCGTATATGTTTCCTTCTATGTCTTTTACTATGCTAAAGTTTCCTCCTGCTGTGATGTCTGTTATTCCTTCTGCTATTTTTCCTACTATTGTGTTGTTGGTTGTGTTTCCTGTTCCTAGTTGTCCTGCATTGTTTTTTCCCCATGTGTATAGTTTTCCGTTTTGTCCAAGGGCAACTACATGTCCTTCTCCTATTGATGCTGATATTCCATGATTTACTACTGTTTTTACTGGTGTGCTACTTGAGGTTGTTACTCCGTTTGCAAATTCTCCATTACTTCCTTTTCCCCATACGTATACCCATCCGAATTCGTTTACTGCTGTACTTCCTGTTTCTCCTGCGGATATATCTACTATACGCTTTAGTGTTGAGGCTCCTCCTTCTCCTACAACCTTTACCGCGTAAGAGGTGAGATTGCCTATTCCAAGTTGCCCATTGTCGTTTTTTCCCCAGGCATAGATTTCTCCGTTTTTTGTTAGTGCTAATACATGGTTTGCTCCTGCTGAGATTTTGATTACGTTTGTTAGGTATTCTGTTTCATTTATTTTTATTTGTTGTGGGCGGGCTCCGTTGGTCTGCGGGCGATTAATAATCGCCCCTACATCGTCTGTATTATTGTTATCTGTAATGTCTGTATTTTGGGTTGTTCCACCTGTGCCTGTTGCGACAATTTCCTCGTTTCCTGTCATCCATACGGTTCCGTCTGCCTTCAATATTGCTGTGAATCCATTTCCTGTTTCTATTTGTGGGGTTGCTTTGTTTTCTGCTTTTGCTACGTTTACGATACACATTGCATTTATGCGGGCAGACACAGGGCCTGCCCCTACATCTTCATTTGTATTATCTTTTTTATATGTTCCATAGATTGTTGTATATCCTTCTTTTAGTCCTGTTACTTGTCCGTTTTCGTTTACTGTTGCGATATCGCTGTTTGTAGATTCCCATATAAAGTCAGTAATTGAAACATTCTCTAGTTGTGGGCACGGTGCGCCGTGCCCCTACAGTTGAATTTATTTCCAATTGTAGTTGTTCTCCTGTTTGTATGTATGCTTGTTTTTTGTTTAGTTCAATGGTTGGTGCTTCCCACCATAGAATTGGATAACCTCCATTTATATTAAAGTCATCGTTTTCATAGGCTGTGCCTAGGGTTGGCGCATAGGTTTTTAGGGTTTCTGTTGGGCTTACTCTTCCTGAAGTTGAGGGTGCCATTACTGAACCATTCCAATAGTATTGTGAATATGTAGTACTAGTTCCATAATAACAATTAATTATTGGCGTTAATTGTTCATGTGAATCCCATCCATTTATTCCAGCTATTCCTCCATTCCAAGAAGCATAGCTCGCTGTAACTTCAAATTCACCTATATTATAACTATTTTTTATAAATAATTGATTATCTCCATATAATAGACCTACTATTCCTGCAACATATGAATTATTAGCAATTGCTTTAATTTTTCCTACATTATAGCAGTTTTCTATATATCCTTGCATACTAGCTCCAGATATTCCTCCAGCATGTGCTTCATTCCAACATTTTTTCTCATTGGAAGCCTGAGCTTCTATATTTGCTTTATTATAGCAATTAGATATCTGTTTAGTATTAAATCCCGAAATTCCTCCAACACGTATATTTTTCCATTTAGAAGTAGTGAATAACACATTATAACCTATCAATCTTCCACTATTGATACCACAGTTTATAATACTTTTATTATTTGTTCCAACTATTCCTCCAACAAAAACATTGTCATTTGCTTGTTCTTTGTATGCATATATATCAACATTTTCTAATATTACATTTTGTATTACCCCATTATTTTGGACAAATAGTCCTACATTACTATAAGCATTTGAATTGTAATACAAATTACTTAGTGTATGATAGTTTCCATCAAATGTTCCTGCAAAGTTTGTGCCTGTTGCTCCTATTGGTGTCCATGATCCTACTGTTTCTGAACATGCAGGACTCATGTCTATGTCTTCCATTACATATACTGTTTTTCCTGCATAGTCTTTTCCTGCGTTTACACTGTTTCTGAATCTTACTAAATCGTCTATGTTATATATGTATGTTACTGTTTCTGTGTCTTCTAGTTTAGGAGTATTTACTGTTGTTTTTATGCTTTCTTCACTTTCTTTTGTTGTTTCTTTTATTTCTAATCCTGTTGTTTCTTTATTTATTTCTGTTGTTTCTCCTTTTTCATCTATTTTTGCTATTTCTTTATTGTTCTGTTTGTTTTCTATATTTTCTTGTTCCTCTAGTGTTTTTCTTTCTTCTGCTGATAATTTAGTTTGCATATTAGTTTTTACAGTATTTAGTGGCATAGAAAGTTCTGCTAATGTGCTTCCCACAATTAGCAGTAATATCACCACTATACTTAACATACTTACTTGTAGTTTTTTCTTTAATTTTTTTGCGTATTTTTTACTGTATTTTTGTTTTTTATTTTTTACTTGTTTTCTTGATTGCTCTAATATCTCCTTATCTTTGTTCATTGTAGTCCCTCCAGTTTTTGTAATGTCTTTTATATTATGCTTGTGTGTGTGTTACAGCTCCAAGGGTTTCAGGTTCTTCCTTTTTCTCATTTTTCCTTTTCCATATTTTTCTCATGGCAGAGCCTCCTTGTATGATTTTTATATATTTATATCATAATCTAAGAACCCTCCGTCAGCTTCTGGTACCATATCCCTGCCACGAAGTGGCTGAGGGTTCTTATATAATTATTTTCTTCCCTTATTTTATTATATAAATATTTATAATGCTTTTTCAATACCTCTTTTTTCGTCTTTTTTTCCCTACTCTCTATCCTTTTAGGGAACTACTTTTTACACTTTCTGCCGTTTTATGTTAAATCTTTTTATCTTTTTGGTTACATTTATATTAAAAAACTCTGATTTCCTTACGGATATCAGAGTTTTTGTTATTTTATAATAGGAAAGTTATACTTTCCTATTATATAAATGCTATAATCGCTAGCCCTTGAGATTTTCTCCTTACAGTCGAAAACTCAATCGGGCGAGAACAAATTAAAGAAAAATCTTTGATTTTTCTTATTTGTTCTTTTGTATGTTAATAATGCCTTTTCTTTTTATTATTTTACTAATTCACTGTTTACCCTTGTTATTTCTCCTCCTAGTATTTTTATTTCTAGGCTGTTTTGGGGTGATTTTATATAATAGTATTCTTCTCCTTTTCTTTGTATTTTCTTTATTTCTAAGTTTTCTTTTTCTGTTTTTTCTCCTAATTCTTTAAATTGCTTTATTGCTATTTTTTTTGCTTGTTCTTCTGTTATTTGCTCGTTTTCTTTTGTTTTTGTTTCTATTATTTTTGTTTCTCCTATTTCTTTTTGCTCTATTTTCTCTCCGTCTGGTTTGAATATAATTATTAATGATATTATGATTATTATTATTGCTCCTATTATTGATATGTTATATATTGTAAAATATTTTTTTATTATTTCTTGTATTTTTTCTTTCACTTTTTTTCTTCTCCTTTTCCTTTGTTATATGATTAATCTGCGTTATTATCTAATATTTGCTGTAAATCATATCTTAATTGTATTATATCTTTTATATTATTGTACTACTACTGTGTTTATTTTGGTTATTTCTCCGCCTTGTATTTTTATTTCTAGTGTGTTTCTAGGTGATGATATATAATAGTATTTTTCTTCTTTTCTTTTTATTTCTACTACTTCTAATTCATTTTTTTCTGTTTTTTCTCCTAGCCTTTTGAATTGCTTTACTGCTATTTCTCTTGCTTCGTCTTCTGTTATTTCTTCGTTTTCTTGCCTTTTTGATGTTATTATTTTTACTCCATCTACTGTTTTTTCGTTTGGTTTTAATATTATTATTAGTGTTATTATTAGTAGTATTGTTATTATTGCTACTATAATGACTGCTCTCTTATGTTCTTTTATCCATTCTTTTATTTTTGTCATTGCTTTTCTCTTCCTTTCTTTTCTTGTGTTCTTCCTTTTATATATTATCATCTATTTTTGCTTTTGTAAATATGATTTTTTTGGGAATTATTGATTATTTGATGAAATGTTACAGTTCAGATAACAGTAATTCATTATAAATTTGTGTTTGTGGGGAGGATGAAAATTGTAGAGAATTATAATTATACGTTGTAGGGGCGGGCCATGTGTCCGCCCA